>PWPZ01000149.1 GCA_003556985.1 Bacteroidota bacterium | reverse complement strand
CTATTACCCCGTTTCCATTCTTATGCTGGCAGGCATAAGGGAGATACTGATTATCTCAACACCGCATGATTTGCCGATTTTCAGGCATCTGCTGGGTGACGGCAGTAATTTCGGAGTTGAATTTTCATACAAGGAGCAGCCGGCTCCCGAGGGACTGGCCCAGGCCTTTATTCTGGGAGAGGATTTTATTGGTGATGAACCGGTTTGCCTGATACTTGGCGACAATATATTTTATGGATTCGGATTAAGCCAGATACTTGACGAAGCATCCGGATTAACAACAGGTGCACTTGTTTTCGGATATCTGGTCAACGATCCCCACCGTTACGGGGTTGTTGAATTCAATAAAGAAGGGAAAGTTTTAAGCATCGAGGAAAAGCCCGCGCAGCCTAAATCGGACTATGCGGTGACGGGACTTTACTTTTACGGGAATGATGTAACAGAGAAAGCAAAAACACTTAAGCCTTCGGCTCGGGGTGAGCTGGAGATTACTGATCTTAACAGGCTTTATCTGGAGGAATCGAGCCTGGATGTTAAATTATTGGGCAGGGGAATGGCCTGGCTGGACACCGGCACCCATGAGAGCCTTCTTCAGGCTTCTAATTTTATCCATACCATAGAGCAGCGTCAGGGCCTTAAGATCGCCTGCCTTGAAGAGATTGCATTTAACAAGGGTTTTATTGACCGGCAGAAAATGCTCGATCGCGCCCTTCTTCTCAATAACAGTCAGTACGGCAAATATCTCTTAAAGATTGCCGGAGAAAACAGTGGTTAATATTTTCCCGCAAAACCAGGGAAACGAGTAAAATTTGTACCAAAACCAGAAAAATAACCGGGTGAATCAGCACCCAAATAAAGATTGTCAGATCAGATGATTAAGGTTGTAAAAACAGAAATACCCGGCCTGCTTGTTATTGAGCCCCGTCTCCATAAGGATGCCAGGGGATATTTTTTTGAAAGTTATAATGAGAGGTTATTCGTGGAGCATGGAATTGAATTCAGGTTTGTGCAGGACAACGAATCACGCTCGGCCAAAAATGTCATACGCGGACTGCATTATCAGCTTGAGCCCCATGCGCAAACCAAACTTTTAAGAGTCCTTGACGGTGCCGTATTGGATGTTGTGGTTGATCTCAGGAGGAATTCACCTTCCTACGGGAAATGGAAAAGCTTTGAAATTTCGGCTGCAAACAAGCTCCAGATACTGGTTCCCAAAGGATGTGCTCATGGCTTCAGGGTGTTAAGCGAATATGCCACAGTTTTCTATAAATGTGATAGTTATTATCATCCCGAATCAGAAAGGGGCTTGCTTTTTTCCGATCCCGGCCTGGCCATCGAATGGGGAATAGATCCCGGTAAGGCCCTGGTTTCGGAAAAAGATGCCAATTCCCCTTTGTTTGCCGATGCCGAAAAAAATTAAAATAACTACAGATGCAAAACATACTGATCACAGGAATAAGTGGCCAGCTGGGCCATGAACTTAAGGGGCTTTCATATACACATTCATACAAGGCATACAAATTTTTCCTGACCGGCAGGAGTGATCTGGATATAACAAATCATGAACAGGTCAAGCGGTTCTTTGGTGAAAATAAGATTGACTGTATAATAAATTGCGCTGCCTTTACAGGCGTGGATGCTGCCGAATCTGAAACTGAACTGGCAATGAACGCCAACGGCTATGCTGTTGAGAGACTGGTTGCAGAAGCGGCAGAGAATAACGCACGCGTTATTCATGTCAGTACCGATTATGTTTTTGACGGTACAAATCATAAGCCTTACCGGGAAGATGACCAGGTGAACCCGGTTTCAGTATACGGCAAAAGCAAGCTGCATGGAGAAAAGGCCGTGCTTGATTATCCTTATGGAACCGTAGTGCGCACTTCCTGGCTCTATTCACATGTTGGAAATAATTTTTTCAATACAATAATGAAGCTTGCAGATGAGAGGAATGAATTGAAGGTAGTATATGACCAGATTGGAACTCCCACTTACACAAGGGATGTTGCCAGGGCATTACTCGGTCTTGCAACAAAGGCTATTGATGAAAATGACCCCTTTTGCCGGGGACTGTATCACTACAGTAATGAAGGTGTATGCAGCTGGTATGACTTTGCCCTGGCTATCATCAGCCTTACCGGTAAGGTATGCAGGGTCATTCCCGTAGAAAGCAGTGAATATCCTACACCGGCAGTCAGACCCCATTACAGTGTGTTGAATAAATCCGCGATCAAATCGGAATTATCAATTTCTATTCCTCACTGGAGGGAGAGCTTAAAGAATTGTATTAGTCAGCTTGATTAAATGACAAACACATAAATTTTTATAATTCTCTATACAAATTATCACTTATCATGGATGAAAAAGAACTTTATCAGGACGTGGATACGCGGGCAAGGAAGTGGCTGGGCGATGAATATGACGAGAGTACCAGGAAACAGGTAGAAACTATGCTTAAGGGTCCGGAAAATGAGCTTGTTGATGCTTTTTACCGCGACCTTGAATTCGGTACGGGCGGATTAAGGGGGGTTATGGGTCCCGGCACCAATCGCATGAATGTTTACACGGTTAGCAAGGCCACCCAGGGGCTGTCAAATTATCTCATTAAGAAATTTTCCCACCTTGATGCCATAAAGGTTGCCATAGCCTATGACTGCAGGAATAACAGCAGGCTCTATGCCGAAACAGCCGCCAAAATCTTTACCGCTAACAATATAGATGTATACCTTTTTGATAAGCTGCATCCCACTCCTTCATTATCTTTTGCCATCCGGCATCTCGGCTGCCAGTCGGGACTGGTAATTACGGCATCGCACAACCCCAAAGAATATAACGGTTACAAGGTGTACTGGGAGGATGGCGGACAAATAATTGCACCCCATGATACCAATATAGTTGCTGAAGTTAAAAAGATCACCGGCATGGATCAGGTAAAAAGGGACGCACAGCCATCAAGACAGAAAACAATAGGAGAGGAGGTTGATCTGGCCTATCTGACCCGGGTGAAGAATTTATCCCTGTCGCCCGAAAACAATGAAAAATGGAAAGACCTGAAAATAGTTTTCACCCCTATTCACGGTGCTGCGGTGGACCTTGTTCCCAGGGCCCTGGAAATTTTCGGGTTTAAAAATATCATTAAGGTAGCCGCGCAGGATGAGGTTGACGGCAATTTTCCCACTGTGGAATCACCCAATCCTGAAGAACCAGAGGCCCTCCGGATGGCTATTGAAAAGGCGCAGGAGACTGATGCCGACCTGGTCATGGGAACCGATCCCGACGGCGACAGGGTCGGGATTGCAGTAAAAGACTTTAAAGGCAATTTTGTCCTTCTCAACGGTAACCAGATAGCATCACTACTTCTCTATTATCTTCTGAAAAGATGGGAGGAAACCAATAGCTTCAAGGGTAATGAATATATAGTCAAAACCATTGTTACCACCGAGCTTTTGTCGGAAATCGCATCAAAGTTCGGAGTCGATAACATTGATGTGCTGACAGGCTTTAAGTATATTGCCGGAATAATGAGAATGCACGAAGGCACGAAAACCTTTATTGCAGGTTTTGAAGAAAGCTATGGTTATCTGGCCGGTGATTTTGTAAGAGACAAAGATGCCCCAATATCCTGCGCGCTTATTGCCGAAGCAACTGCCTGGGCTATGGAACAGGGCAAAAGCCTTTTCGGGATGCTTGTTGAATTATATATCGAATTCGGGTTTTTCAAGGAATCATTAACCTCGCTGGTAAAAAAGGGGAAGGCCGGTGCCGAGGAGATAGAATCCATTATGGACCGTTTCCGAAATTCTCCGCCGGAATCCATCAATGGTTCGCCGGTAATGCTTGTCAATGACTACCTCAAACAAAAATCCTTTGATGCCATAAGTCAGCTCCGCAATGATATTGATCTTCCCAAATCCAATGTCCTGCAGTTTTTCCTTAAGGACGGGACTGTCATCTCAATCCGCCCGTCGGGGACTGAGCCCAAGATCAAGTTCTATATTGGAGTCAGGGGCGAACTCAATGAAAAGGAAAGTTTTGATTCGGTTAATGAACAGATGAAAGAAAAAACAGAAAAAATACTCGCATCGCTCGGAACTTAAAAACTCACTTATGAAGTCGTACAGAAAAGAAATGTGGTTTGAAACCAAAAACCGGAGAGAACTGATAAACATCACCCCTGATATCGAGGAATGTGTTGGCGAAAGCGGCGTAAAGGAAGGGCTTCTTTTATGCAATGCAATGCACATTACCAGCAGCGTTTTTATTAATGATGACGAATCAGGCCTGCATCACGATTTTGAGGTATGGCTGGAGAAGCTGGCACCGGAACATCCTTATTCCCAGTACCGGCATAACGGCTATGAAGACAATGCCGACGCCCATCTTAAAAGGACCATCATGGGAAGGGAGGTTGTGGTAGCCATAACCGGGGGCAAGCTTGATTTTGGCCCATGGGAACAGATCTTTTACGGAGAGTTTGACGGCAAAAGACGCAAACGGCTGCTCGTTAAGATCATTGGAGAATAAGTAGCCCTGCCGGCTTCCTGATTTAATGACCAGTTAATCATGAAACCGGATCAGATGGTTTGGCAGGGCCTGATAACTTTTATCAGATAGGCCGGCTATTCAAAAAAGCGATCGCTGAAATTAAGAAGGAATAATTTCCGGGTAGCCCGGGTAAATGCCGTGTAAAGCCAGCGAAGATATTCGGTGTTGACCATATCTTCCCTCATAAAACCCTGGTCGATAAAAACATTTTTCCACTGGCCGCCCTGGGCCTTGTGACATGTTACCGCATAGGCAAATTTTACCTGGAGTGCGTTGAACCACGGATTGGTCCTCATCTTCTCAAACCGTTTGCGTTTATTGGCAATATCCTTATAATCTTCCAGCACGGCATAGAAAAGTTCCTTGTTTTGTCCGCTGCTAAGGGCGGCCGACTCTGAATAGACCGTATCCAGAAGCAATTTGACCTCAATTTCCATGTTCTTGTAATCGATAAACCTCACAAGGGCATCGGCGAACCTGAATCCGTACATTTCTTCATATCGCCTTATCCGCACCACCTCCATTATGTCACCATTGGCAATAAAATCGGTAACTTCATTTTCCGGAAGCCAGAAATAGTTGTTCCTAACAATCATCAGCAGATCGCCGGATGCCAGTTCCTCTTCCTTTCCCAGGATCATATTCCTTATACCCTTATTGTACTGGTTTGCCTTTTTGTTCGACCTGGTTACAATTATTGTATCTTCAATGCCTCCGTTATCATATGATTCTGTGATCCTGTCCAGCAGGTCAGGACCCATTACCCTCTCAATATCTGTAAAGTCGTCCAGTATAATATGAGGCAGTCCCGGAACCGGGTCGCTTATATTATGCCGGATGGCGGTTGCATTGAATAGTATCCCTGAATCTTCCGACTGTCTGAGTATCTCCCTGAGGAATACCTCCTGAACATCTAATCCGAAGCCTTTGAGAAATTCCGGATCCAAAGCGGGGCTGATGTCAAGGTGCACCGGAGGAAGCTGGGCTGTGTCTCCAACCAGTATTAACCTGCAATTCTTGCCGTTATGAATATATTTAATCAGATCATCAAGAAGCCGGCCGCTTCCGAAAACGTCCGACTCGAAAGCCTGGTTGGATATCATAGAGGCCTCATCCACAATAAAAAGGGTGTTTTT
>PWPZ01000003.1 GCA_003556985.1 Bacteroidota bacterium | reverse complement strand
TGATTCCTTCTCCAGGTAAAGGTTACCATTGAAAACCGGCTCCCGTAAATTCCCCGTAAGTGCAAGGGATCCGCCGGCAAGTCCCCTGAGGCTTGCGAAAACTTCATCGAGATATCCGTCGAATGTACGTAGGTTGATTTTAGCCAGTGATATGTCAAAATCCAGCAAATTGCTTTCAGGCGTGTAGTACCCTGCAATATTAATCAATCTGTCATCGTCCCGGTCGCTGAAGGTGTGGATGTGAATATTTCTTTCCAGGGGGTTCCATTGACTGATGATGCTTAAATCTCCAAAATCCTGCCGGTTTAAATGCATTTCCTTAACCCTGATATCGGTGGTGAAAACCGGGTTTTCATGAATATCTGAAATGCTCGCATTTCCGTTGATAAAGCCCGCTATCTGAAAATTGTCCGGCATGGTTACAAGCTCGGTGTCATTTAAGTTTAAATTCTGAAAATCTATGTGGAGGGAATCATGCCTTGATTCGGAAAGGTTCCCGTGCAGCTTTATATGCTGATCATTTCGCCCGAATACAAAATTATGTACCTGGTAGGAAGTTGAATCCAACCGGATTCGTGCCGGTTCAATGCTCCATACCGAATCGGCTATTGTTATTTGGGATGGCCTGATATCGAGATTTATGGCAGGCCTTTTTTTCTGGTGATTTTGATCGAAACTCATGGAGACGGAAATATCACCCTTATATCTTTTGTTATCCCTGTTATCCCATTTTGCAGCAAAGCTTATACTGTCATTCACCAGACCGGAAAAAAGATCTATATTTTCCAGTTCGAACCGATTGCCCAGGGAAAGATGTTCTGCTCTTGAAGAAATGGTAAATAACGAATCATTGGAGCGGGTGTCAAAAGCTATATTTCTGAACCGGTGGTTCCCGACCCTCAACTCTTCTGTATGACCATTGATGCTTGTGTTGTAGGCAGTGGGATCGTAGGTACCTTCAATCCTTGTGGCAGGTGCAATCGAAATTTCCGGAAAAAAGAATTCGGTAAAACCGGAAACTTCCTTTAGTTGAACACTTATTTTAAAATTGTTGCCCGTAACTTTATCGTAGCTGTCATGGAATTTGTGATAGGAGGGAAGATAATGGCTGACGAACCGGTTGAAGGATCGTGCAATGGTTGAAAATTCATAATTCCCCTCAATCCTGGCTTCCGCCAGATCCGAATCGATGGCGAGAAGCCTGTGAGTGCCGGAGCCGTTTGCCAGAAGAGTGGTTGTGTCAATTTTCAGTATGTGGTCTCCCCTTTCAAAAACGATCCCTGAAAGTTCTATCTCCCCGTCAATATTGTCAAAATCATTGCCCGTGAAATTTGCCCTGGAATTAAAGGAAAGGATAAGGGACGGATCGTTACTGGCAAGTTTCAGTTCATGCATACGGGCACCTGTTACATCGGCTGAAAAATCAAACAGGTTTATTTCCCGGGAAAGGTCAAAAGAGCCCAGAAAGCTTAATTCAATATTAGGATCGTTTATATTTGCTGCTCCTTCAAACTTTTTATCTGCCAGCCTGCCTGAAAACAAAATATTTTCATAATTATAATCAAGTAAGAATACCGAATCTATTATTCCCTCCAGGGTAGCGTCTATGCCAGTCATTGATGATATTTGTCCGTCAAGTCCGGCACTGAAAGATATCCTGCCAACCTGTTCCGATCCGGCCAGTGACCCGGCATCAAAATCCATAGCCTTGAGCTTGCCGTTTAAATTAAGCAGGTTTCCGGCTCCAGGAACCAGCATAATGTCGGAAGCGATTGTTCCCAGATCGGTTTTAAGTTCACCGTATGCAACAAAATCGTCGATAAACCCCGTGAATTTGCCCTCATAGCTTATCTTTCCAAGAACAGAAAGATCCAGGGGGATCTGCCCCTTTACGTTTTTATCTCCTGTAAGGGGACTGACAAGCCGAACCATTTCCCTGGCTGAAGAATTAAATTCATGAAGATCCAAAAAGATAAAAGTTTCCCCGATCCCGGGCAGTCCAACCATATTGAAGTCGGCAGTCAATGATGTTTCTTCCAGACCATGAATATTGACCCCGTTGCCTTTAAGATTGTTTATTCTTCCGGTTACCTCGCCCGACAACAGGAATTTCATGTCGATGTGTCCCAGCCGGGGTGCAAAATAGGCTATATCGCGCATATCGGCCGACGAAGGCCTGAACCGGCTGATTATACTGACCCGGCTGACAAAATCGTTGAATGCATCAAATCCGTTGTAGTTCATTTGAAACAGTTCAAGATTGATCCTGGAGCGGGGAGTGGCTATCATCAGGTCTTTGATTTCCATGCCCGAAGGGGAAATGCTGTTTATGGAACTGAAATGATTAAGGGTAAAGCCGCTTTTCTCATGAAAATAAAGATACCTTATGTTAAAATGGAGGGAGTCGGTTGTTGTATGGATCTTATTTGCAAGAAGGTTGAGGCCGGTGACTTCTATATCCCGGAAATCTATTCCGTGTTCACGGTTATCACTGGCGACATTCCGGTATGTGAATGTTGAATTTTCAAGGTTTACGGCATTAATGACGAAGTTCCATTTATTTCTTAAGGTATCACCGGATGTAAGTGCTTCGGTTATGAACCGGGCATTCAGTACGGAATCTGCATCTGAGCGGAGATTGATAAGTGCATTCTGCAGGCTGATCCGGTTGAAATGAATGTTTCTCGATGATCTGTTTATGTAATTGACCGTGGCAACGAGCCGGCCGGCCTCAAGGAGTGTATCCCCCTGCTGGTCTTCTATGTGAATGTCTCTCAGGATGACCCTGTTGAAAAAAGCGATATCCACTCTTCCCACCTCAAATTTTGCATTAAGATTTGCTGAAACCTGTTTAGCAATATGCCGGGCGAGATAAGTCTGCACTGAGGGCCACCGGACCAGGAAATAAGCTCCTACGGGAAGTGTAATAATTATCAGTGCTATAATAGCTGATATCCTGTATAATTTTTTGATAAATTTGGGGTTTTAATTCTCAACGTAAAAAAAGAAAAAATAGTTCATATATTTCTAATTTAATGCATAATAATGTCAATAATTATTCTGGGTATAGAATCTTCCTGTGACGACACTTCAGCTGCGGTAATAGCCGATGGAATGTTAAGGTCCAATATTATTTCCGGTCAGGATGTTCACATGAAATACGGGGGCGTAGTGCCTGAGCTTGCCTCAAGGGCTCATCAGCAAAATATTGTGCCTGTGGTTGATACCGCGCTGAGGGAAGCCGGTATTTCAAAACAGGAGATTTCCGCCATTGGGTTTACGCGCGGTCCCGGACTAATGGGCTCATTGCTTGTGGGAACATCTTTTGCCAAAGGTTTTGCCCTGGCCATGAATATTCCGATGTTAGAGATCAACCATCTGCAGGCTCACATACTGGTCCATTTTATAACCGAACCGGGTGTTGATAAGTCACATCCCTCATTCCCGTTTATCTGCCTGCTTGTTTCAGGAGGTCATACACAGCTTGTTCTGGTAAAAGATCACCTTTCAATGGAAATTCTTGGCCAGACCATAGATGATGCCGCAGGCGAGGCTTTTGACAAATGTGCCAGGGTCATGGGGCTTCCTTATCCCGGTGGGCCATGGATCGACAGGCATGCAAGAGAAGGCAATCCGGATGCTTTTAAGTTTTCAAGGCCTTCGGCAGGTGGTTTGAATTACAGCTTCAGCGGACTGAAAACGTCGTTTTTATATTTTCTTCGTGATGCAGAAAAGTCAGACCCGGGTTTTCTTAAAAGGAATCTTTCCGATCTTTGTGCTTCCCTTCAGCAGGCAATTACCGATGTTTTGATGGCAAACCTGCTGAAAGTATCTGAAAATACAGGAATAAAGGAAATAGCGCTGGCAGGAGGGGTGGCAGCCAACTCGGGATTGCGGAATGCGGTGACCGAAGCGGCAAAAAAGCATAACTGGAAGGCTTTTATTCCAAAACCGGCATTTACAACCGATAACGCAGCCATGATTGCGATCAATGCCTATTACAAATACCTCGAAAAGGATTTTGCCCCGCAGGATACTGTTCCCGAGGCCAGGCTTAGATTCAGTCCCTGAATCAGTGTTTTACTATGCGGTAGGTTTTGGAGAATTTCCCGTCGGGGGTAAAAATCTTAAGCAGATATGCCGACCTTTGAAAAGTGCTGATATCTATCTGTATATGGTTGCCGGAATCACCTGATTTTGCCTGGCTTATCCTTCTCCCGAAAAGATCGTACAATTCGGCATTCATTTCGGGCTGCTCCGCCGTCTGCCATTCTATTCTTATGAAATCGGTAGCCGGATTGGGGAAGACTTTCACTTTTGTTTCTTCGCGGTTTTCATCCTGAACGGATGCGATATCCTCGCTTTGGATAACTTCAGGATCTGACTGACTGGCTACAGCAGGTACCTGTGCCGGGGAGTAGATTCCGGCCGGTGGCACCGCTTTTGCAGCCGGCTGGAAAAAGAGGGTCAGAATAAAAAACAGAGTAAGAATATATCGCATTTGATTATCAGATTTTGGAAGCTTTTCCGCAATTTAAATATATATAAATTTAAGCTAATGCCTCCGTTATTTAACTATTTTTAAGGATGTTGCTGAATTCTTAAATATGTAGTACAAAAATCGGGCCTGACTATTTAAAATGATTGTGTTTTTTTGGTCGAAATCCGGTCGATAATTTGTTTTAAAAATATAGCCTAAAATCCCCGTAAAATATAACAACTACTTCTGATTAATTTTCTTTTTAAAATATTTTCGATAACGGGTCGAAAAATTTTTTATTTATTTGCAGATAATTATCTGATGCTATTGTAAACCTAAATCAATTAATCATGAGAAGATTTCTAATATTTTTTATTTCAGCCCTTTTTTTTGCAAATCCTGCCTGGTCGGGCGGCATTATGACCAATACCAACCAAAGTGCCTCATATATCAGGATGCCTGCCAGGGGTGCCTCCCTGGGCATTGATGCCGTTTATTATAACCCTGCCGGACTAACACGGCTTGGTGACGGAATTCATCTGTCACTCAACAACCAGTCAGTATTTCAGAACAGGAATATCTATAATGAACTTTCAATTCTGAACCGGAATGAATTTGAAGGAGTGGTCTCTGCCCCCTTTTTCCCGAGCGTCCATGCGGCTTACAAAACAGGGAAACTTGCAGTTTCTTTTGGTTTCAACCCGGTAGGCGGCGGTGGCGGAGCAGTATATGATGATGGGTTACCTTCTTTTGATGCAATGATTGCTGCTACGATACTGGCTACTCCCGGAATGAATGATTACCGGCACGACATTTATTTTGAGGGAAGCTCTATATTTTTTGGCAGTCAGCTTGGATTATCTTATGAAATAAATGAAATTGTCTCGGTATTCGGGGGAGCACGGTATGTTGTCGCCTCCAATAGCTATGACGGGTATGTCAGGAACATTGAAGGGCAACATGCAGTGGCTGGATGGATGCCTATCCCGTTTGATATAGAGGTCGATGCAGTACAGAGGGGAACCGGCATAACGCCTCTGGTTGGTTTGAGCATAAAACCCGGCGATCGTTTTAATCTTGGAATTAAATATGAATTCCTGACTAAACTGGAACTGGAAAATGAGACTTCAGTCGATGGTACGGACCTGTTTCCGGACGGAGTGAAAACACGCAGCGATATGCCTGCTATGCTTTCCTTAGGA
>PWPZ01000203.1 GCA_003556985.1 Bacteroidota bacterium | reverse complement strand
TCTCCTGTACAGGCCAACAAATGGATGGTGGAAAATATGCTACCTTTCTATCCTCTTGGAGATATTAAAAAGGATGGCCAAATCCTTTCCAAATAAAAAATGACATTATGACTGAGGAAATCATTATTGCCGGTTTCGGCGGACAAGGTGTGCTCTCCATGGGTAAGATACTTGCTTATTCAGGAATGTTGCAGAATCAGGAAGTAAGCTGGATGCCTTCATACGGTCCGGAGATGAGAGGCGGCACAGCCAATGTAACCGTAATACTGAGTGACGAATCTATCAGCTCACCAATTATAAATAAATTCGATACCGCTATCATTCTCAACCAGCAGTCGCTCGACAAGTTTGAGAGTGCAGTTAAGCCTGGAGGAACTCTTATTTATGACGGCAACGGCATCACACGGCACCCCGAACGCACTGACATAAGTATTTACAGGGTTGACGCCGCAGAAGAGGCCGCCAACATGGAGTCGGCCAAGATATTCAATATGATAGTACTCGGAGGATATCTGAAAGTCAAGCCGGTTGTTGAACTGGAAAATGTGATCAGGGGGCTTGAGAAGTCTCTTCCCGAACGGCACCATGCCCTGATACCCCTGAATGAGAAAGCCATTAAAAGAGGAATGGAAATTATCAGAACCGTACACACGGCATAGTCACTTTCCGGTATAAAAACCGTTCCTTTCTATGTACTCCCATATTCCGGGAGGCACGAATGCCCGCATGTTTTTTCCCTCCATTATCGACCGGCGGATGAACGAAGAGGAGATTTCAATCAGGGGAGCCTCCGCCAGCCTGGCATGACTGAACTGGTCCATTCCGGTCCTGTCTGTTCCCGGCCTCGGGTAGATCAGGAATTTGTAATCACTGAGCAGGGTTTCACCACCTTTCCATTTACCTATGCTTTTAACATTATCGGTGCCGAGAATGATATGAAAATCATTTCCGGGATATTCCTCTGCAAGTTTTTCAAGGGTATTGATTGTATAGGAGGGGCGGGGCATATTGAATTCAATATCGGAGGCTGTGAAAGAAGGGAATTCATCTACTGCCATCCTGGCCATTTCCAGACGTGCCACGGGGCTCACAAGCTGCCCGGGATTCTTGAAGGGATTGCGGGGACTGATAATGAACCATATTTCATCCATGGATTCAAATTCCTTCATGTATCCGGCAATAGCAATATGACCTATATGGATGGGGTTGAAAGAACCGAAAAGCAAACCTGTTTTGATCATGTGCGCTCTGTTATAAAGGTCTTTGCAGAAAATTTTCTACAGTATTCAATACCTGACGTTTCGCCTTATCCAGATCTTTATTCACGATTATAACATCAAATCCGGAAGCGTATTCCAGTTCCACCCGGGCTTTTGCTATCCTTGTCCTGATACTCTCGCTGCTTTCGGTCGACCGCCCTGTAAGTCTCCGCTCCAGCTCCTCAATCGAAGGCGGTTTTATAAACACTGAAAGAGCCTGGTCGGCGTACTCTTTCTTTATGTTGATTCCCCCGACAACATCTACATCAAAAATGATATCCCGGCCTTCTGCCCACAGCCTTTCAACTTCGCTTCTGAGAGTCCCGTAAAAATGGTCATGGTAAACCTCCTCCCATTCAATAAATTCCCGGTTCCTGATTTTTTCCCTGAATTTTTCTGCCGAAAGGAAATAATAATCTTTGCCTTCAATTTCGTTGTTTCTTTTTCCGCGGCTGCAGGCGGAAACGGAAAATGCCAGGTCGGGGATATGTTCAAGAAGGTGGTTTACCAGGGTGGTTTTGCCGGCACCGGAGGGGGCCGAGAGGATTATCATTTTACCTGCCATCAAAGTACATTTAACGATTGTTCCTTAATCTTTTCCAGTTCATCCTTCATTTGTACCACGAGTTTCTGAATATTGAAATCATTTGCCTTTGATCCTATGGTATTTATTTCCCTTCCAATTTCCTGGCTTATGAAGCCCAGTTTTTTACCGGAAGCCTCCTCTGCTTCCAGCGTTTCCCTGAAGTATGCGAGATGATTTTTCAGCCTCACCTTTTCTTCCGTTATATCAAGCTTTTCAAGATAATATATTATTTCCTGCTCGAACCGGTTACGGTCTATGGTGCTGCTGCTGAAAAATTCCTGGAGATTTTGCTGGAGTCTGTTGCGGATATTATCAATTCTTATTTTTTCGTACTTATCAATTGAAGAAAGGTTTTCTTCAATTGCGTTAACCCTGGATGTCATATCAACCTTCATGGCCTCTCCTTCCTGAATCCTGTAAGCATCAAGCTGTCCGGCAGCATCAACGATGCATTTGAAAACAAGTTCCCATTCCTCTTCATCCATTTCGGGCTTTTCTGTTGATAGAGTATCCGGCATTCTCATGGCAAGTTTCAGCAGCTCCAGCCGGTTGATTTTTTCAATCCCCAGTTCACCTGCTGTTCCTGAGAGTTGTTCAACATAATGTTTTAAAGCAGGGGTGTTGATGCTGTAAATAGATTCCATTTCCGTGCTTTCAAGCTGTATGATCAGATCGGCCTTGCCTCTTTTAACCCAGGCTGCAATCTCATTTCTGAGAACCGGTTCTTTTTCCCTGTATAAGAGAGGTGTTTTAATGTTAATATCCAGCTGTTTGCTGTTCAGAGAGCGCAGTTCAACACTAAGTTTCCTGCCTTTCAGTTGAAGTTCAGCCTTGCCGAACCCGGTCATTGATCTTATCATTTGGCAACATTGTTTTTTTGGTATTTAACCGCTAAGATATTATTAAAAAATTACTTTACTTCATACCTTTCCGGCACAGCAGCGCGGGAACATGACCGCGCCAACAGAACAGGGTTTTTCAGGCGTTACTTATTTTTCCTTCTTTTTCATTACCCCGATGGTTTTCCATTTTCCCGTAAGGTAATACAGATAAGAGAAAACCATTCCCGAAAGCCAGCCAATAGGGATGGCCCACCATATTCCAATTTCCCCCATACGGGAGGAAAGAAAAAAGGCAAGCGGTATCCGCACCACCCATAGGGAGAACAGGGTAAGAAACATGGGAACCAGGGTGTCGCCTGCCCCCCTCATAACACCCCCGATCACAAACATGCCGGTAAATGTAATATAGAAGGGGCTGACAATGTTCAGGTAACGGGTGCCCGTGGCCACCACCTGCATGTCGGGAGTAAATAATCCCATGATCTGATTGCCGAATAAGAGGATAACGGCCGTGACGCTCAGAGAGATGATGCTGCCCATTATCAATGTGGATATCAGGCCTTTTTTAACCCGTTCATATTTTCCGGCGCCAATATTCTGCCCGGTAAAACTTGTAAGTGCCATGCCGAAATTCATTGCAAACATCATTGCCAGGGAATCAATGCGCTGTGCCACCGAATAGGCTGCAATAACATTGGTGCCGAATGTGTTCACCAGCCCCATGAGCGCCATCATACCAAGAGCCACGAAAGTGTGCTGAAAACCAGAGGGAAGACCTATCCGGAGGCTGTTGGCAAATATACCCCTGTCAAAAACCAGTCCCCGAAACGAAAAACGGATGATCTCATGGGTTTTGTTAAGATATATGATAGCGGTCACAAAAGCGCCTCCCTGGGAAATCACAGTTGCCAGGGCCACTGAAGCTACTCCCCAGCCAAATACCAGGATAAACAGCAGATCAAGTCCGATATTAACAAGGGAGGCAAGGATCAAAAAATACAGGGGCGTTTTTGAATCCCCCAGTCCCCTGAGAACGGCACTTGTACCGTTAAAGCCAAAAAAAACTATCATGCCGGCAAGGTAAACGGTAAGATAGCTCTTGGCTTCGGGCATAATTTCTTCGGGCAGCTGTAATAAGCGGAAAATATCTTCGGTAAAATAGATTCCCAGAACGGAAATAAACACCGAGGCGACAAAGGTGAAAATATACATGGTATCTATGGCCCGTTTGATATTTGTATATTCCTTTGCCCCGAAATACTGGGCGATTATAATAGTGGTGCCGGTTGCAATACCTATTATCAGTGAGATAAGAGTAAAAATAACGGGGAAGGAAGCCCCGACTGCAGCCAGGGCGTCCTTCCCCAGGAAATTTCCAACAACCAGGCTGTCAACTATGTTGTAAAGTTGCTGAAAGACATTGCCAATGAGCATGGGAACGGCAAACCTGAGTATTAATCCCCGCTCTTTCCCTTTTGTAAGATCCTGCATGTAAAAAATAAGTAAGTCAGTGGCTTACCTGTTTACAAAACAGGCCCCGGATTAATTTATCAGAGACCTGTTTTCTGGTGTATACAAAACTATTAATAACTTATTCAGTCCAGACCTCTTTGCCTTAGCAGCGGCCCAATTTCAGGCTCCCGGCCCCTGAAGTTAACGTATAGCTCCATGGGATCCCTGGTTCCTCCTTTTTCAAGTATGTTTTTCCTGAAACTTTCCGCCGTGTCCCTGTCGAAGAGATCTGTTTCCAGAAATGCCTCGAAAGCATCTGCATCCAGAACTCCCGACCAGATATAGCTATAGTATCCGGCAGAATACCCGAAGTTGAATATATGATTCAGGTACGTGCTTCTCCAGCGAGGCACAATTTCCGGTATAAGACCTGCCCTGTCCATTGATTTCCTTTCAAATTCCACAGCATGGATATCTCTTTGTTCGGTTAGTGTATGATAATCCATATCCAGGATGGCAGTTGCAAGATATTCAACCGTCGCAAAGCCCTGGTTGAAACGGCCGGCAGCCGTGATCCTTTCAATCAGGTCGGCCGGAATAACCTCTCCAGTACGGTAATGCCTGGCAAACATGGTCATTACATCAGGGTGCCTTGCCCAGTTTTCCATTACCTGGGAGGGCAACTCCACAAAATCCCTGGGTACGGAGGTTCCTGACAGGCCCCTGTAGTTTACATCTGACAATAACCCGTGCAATGCGTGACCGAATTCATGGAAAAAGGTTGTATATTCATCGAAAGTCAGCAGGGAAGGCGCATCGGCTGTAGGACGGCTGAAATTGCAAACGATAGTAATAACCGGGTGAATAAATTCACCATCACGCACCGATTGCTGCCTGAAAGCGCTCATCCATGCACCACCCCTCTTGCTGGGTCGGTTGTAGTTGTCCATATACAGGATACCGATATATGATCCGTCACGGTCAATAACCTTATAAACCCCAACATCTTCATGGTATCTGGGTACATCCTCAAGCTCCTGAAATTCCAGTCCCCAGAGTTTATTGACGACCATAAAAGTGCCTTCAACCACGGTTTCCATTGAAAAATAGGGTCTGGTTTCCTCCTCATCAAGGTCATATTTTTCTTTCCTCAGCTTTTCGGCATAATAGCGCCAGTCCCACGGCATAAGCCTGAAATCCTTTCCCTCCCGGTAAACCAACGATTGCAGGTCGTAAGCTTCCTGCTTGGACACGGGAAGTGCTGCAGACCACAGCTCATCGAGGAACTCGTTCACCCTGCCGGGGTTGCCTGCCATATTTTCTTCAAGAACGAAATGGGCATGTGTGTCATAACCAAGCAGGTTTGCCCTTTCGATTCTCAGGTTTATCATTTCACTGATTATCTCTTTATTGTCAAACTCATTATCATTATTATTACGGTTGATATAGGTTTTTTTCATCTCCTCCCTCAGCTGCCTGTTGTCGGCATAAGTAAGGAAAGGCATTACACTGGGATTATGATGGGTGAAGACCCATTTGCCCTCCTTGCCTCTTTCCTTTGGAACTTCCGCTGCGGTACTTACAAGATAGGAAGGTAAACCTGAG
>PWPZ01000166.1 GCA_003556985.1 Bacteroidota bacterium | reverse complement strand
GGGGGGCAATGTTTCCCTGGCAGAGTGGGAGCGATGGTTCGGAAGAGTCGCAGATACTCCACCTAAATCCCGTTTCCGGTAAATGGGGGGAGGATTACAGTTCGCTGCAAAGACACATATCCATTGCTGTTGCCTATAATGTGTGGACTTATTTCAATATTTCCGACGATCTGGACTTCATTGAAGAGTATGGTGCAGAAATGTTTCTGGAAATATGCAGGTTCTGGGCAAGTAAAACCATTTACAATGAAAAGACAGGAAGATATGAAATTCACATGGTCATGGGCCCTGATGAATTCCATGAGAAATATCCTGATGCAAAAAAGGGAGGACTTAAGGACAATGCCTATACGAATATAATGGTTGTCTGGCTGTTTAACCGCGCTTTTGATATTCTTGATTCCATGTCAGAAGAGGGACGTCGTAAAGTACTCGAAAAAATCGGGTTAAAGAAGGATGAACTGGAAAAATGGCACAGGGAAGTTGAGAAAATGAACCTTGAGATTTCCGAAAATGGCATAATCTCTCAGTTCGATGGCTTTTTTGATCTCAAGGAAGTGGACTGGGATGCTTACCGTGAAAAGTATGTTAATATTTCAAGGATGGACAGGCTGTTGAAGGCAGAGGGAAAATCGCCCGATGAATTTAAAGTTTCAAAACAGGCCGATACATTAATGTGCTTCTATAACATAGGAAAGGATGCAGTGACTGCGATAATTGAGAAGCTGGGGTACAGCGTACCGGATGATTATCTTGAAAAGAATTTTGATTATTACCTGCAGCATTGTTCTCATGGTTCAACTCTCAGCAGACTGGTGCATGGGTATATTGCAGCAATGACAGGTAAAGACGAGCTGAGCTGGGAGTTTTATAATGCTGCATTGCAAAGTGATTTTGTTGATATACAGGGTGGTACGACGGCCGAGGGTATTCATACAGGGGTCATGGGAGGAACCGTACTGATGGCAATGACCGCATACGGGGGTTTAAATGTTCAGGAGGCGATGTTCCATATTGATCCCGCCCTTCCCAAACACTGGAGAAAGATCTCATTCAGGTTCGCCTACCGGGGAGATGCCTACAGTATCACTGTAACTCATAAGGATGTGACAATTTTCCCGGTGAAATTGAATAATGAAGTCAGCGTTCGGGTCAACGGGGAAACTGCAAAGCTCATTTCGGGCAAAGAAAAGAAGATTGAGCTGTGAACATGCCGGACGCTGAAAATACTCTTTCCAGGAAGATCTGCTATGAATGAGTTGATCGCGCGAAACCCCTGTATATGAAGAACCTGAACCTGTCCGTTGCCGAGAATCCTTCCCTCTATATTATGCAGGGTCATATTTACGTTAAAGGTATGACGCCTTGCATGTTGAACAATATGTATTAATTTAATTAGAAATTTATGTTGGGAGATGTTTTGCTAATAAACGACCTCCATAAGTCGGCCGCCGAATCTATAATGAGAAAGGTACTTGCCGATAAAAAGGAAAAGGAAAAAAAGGATCCGGAATATAAATATGTAGTTGCCATATCAGGTGAGTCGGGTGCAGGCAAGTCGGAATTGTCGCACTCACTGGCGCTGCTTCTGAAATCAAAGGGTATCAGGGTTAAGGTGCTACATACCGATAATTATTATCTTGTGCCGCCACTGCTGAGAAAGGAATGGAGGATGGCCAACGGACTGGAGTCGGTCGGAATAGATGAATATGACTGGCGGCTTGTTAACCGGAATATAAGGGATTTTAAAGAAGACCGGGAGACAATAATGCCCTGTATCGATATAATTCCCGATCAGATCGACCGACTGATTACCAATTTTAACAAGATACACCTTTTGGTGATTGACGGACTTTATGCTATAAATACCCAGGAGGTTGACATGAGGGTGTTTATTGAGCTTACTTACCATGAAACCAAGATGTCGCAGCTTATGCGGGGAAAGGAGCCGGCAGATGAGTACCGGATGCAGATACTTGAAAGGGAGCATATAAATGTGCAGTCGCTGAAACCCCGGGCCGATCTTCTCGTGAACAGGAATTACGACGTAGTGGAGGCAGAAAAGGATTTCCCGGAATAATTGCCGGGAATAATTGCCCGAATAGAATGCCGGGATTAATTGTGCGGAGAAAATGCCGGGGTTAATTGCGCGGAGAAGATGATGGGAATAATTGCCTGGAATAATTGCCCGGGTAGAATGCCGGGATTAATTGTGCTGAGAAAATACCGGGAAAAGTGCTCCGGAAATTAACAGCAAAAATATCGTAAAAACTTATCAGTGAAGTAGCCGCAAAAACCGGCAAAAGAACTTCGGAAATAAATCCCGGATTGACCTTTCCGTTACCATGGGGGATTTATAATTGTTAAAATTGTCCGGTGGACCGGGTTCCTTGAAATGCCGGCACCTGTTGTTATCAAGATGGTTGATGCGGGCGGGTTCGTGAGACAACATAATTGTTAGTCGGCAAAGATGGCTATTTCCTTTTCTCCTGTGGATTTTACGTATCCCCTGTACATTCCTGTTGTGTTAAACGGCATTGCCACGTTACCGTGCCGGTCTACCGCCACGACCCCTCCGGTGGCTCCGGCTTCCACAAGCTTGTTGTTAATCACTTCATTTGATGCCTCTTCCAGGGTGAGTCCCCGGTATTCCATAAGTGCCGAGATATCATATGCCACCACCCAGCGAATGAAGTACTCGCCGTGGCCGGTTGCAGAGACGGCACATGTTTGATTGCTGGCATAATTACCCGCCCCTATAATCGGTGAATCGCCTATTCTTCCATATTTTTTATTTGACATTCCCCCGGTAGAGGTGCCGGCAGCAAGATTTCCTTCCATATCAAGGGCAACTGCACCGACAGTTCCGTTTTTATCCTGTTCAATCTGCCTGATCACTGCATCAAGCCTTCGCTGAGTATGGAAATAAGAATTTTCAACCATCTCCAGATCCTGCTCCCTGGCAAATTGTGAAGCCCCGCCTCCGGCCATCATGACATGGGGAGAGTTTTCCATAACGGCAATGGCGCCCAGTATGGGATTTTTGATGTCTGTAACTCCAGCTATGGCTCCGGCATTCAGTGTCCTGCCATCCATTATCGAGGCATCCAGTTCCACTCTTTTTTGATTGGTGAAAACAGCTCCCTTTCCCGCGTTGAAAAGGTGAGAGTCTTCCATCACCATTATAGCGGCCTGTATCGCTTGCAGACTGCTGCCACCTGCCTTCAGTATCTCCTCTCCGGCTGATAAGGCCTCATCCAGTTTGTCACGGTATTCCGTTTCCTGTTCCCCGGTCATCCTTTCCCTGCTGAGCGTACCCGCCCCTCCGTGTATTGCGATCACATAGTCGGGAACATTTTCCGGACTATTCTGTGATGCTTCTCCTTCGCTGCATCCGGAGGAGGCAAGTGAGAGGGCAATTGCAATGCAGATGAAAGCTTTCAGTAGTAAAATCATTTTGATCCTGTTTCAGAAGTTATATTTTTCTATTTGTTCAGGTATTTGCTCAGGGTTATAAAGAGATCCTTTTGTCTTATGGGTTTTGATATATAATCATCGCATCCGGCAAAAATTATTTTTTCCTTTTCTTCGGCCATGGCATATGCCGTCTGTGCGATCACAGGAATTTGAGGGTTAAGCGACTTGATAGTACGCGTAGCCTCGTAACCGTCCATCTCCGGCATCTGTATATCCATCAGAACAATATCAATCGTTTCGCGGGTCATACATGCCTCTATTGCTGGTTTTCCGTCCTTTGCTATAATGATCTCTGCGCCGGTAGGCTCTATCATTCTTTGTAATAACCTTGAGTTGAGGTCGTTATCCTCAACAATAAGTATTACCTTTCCTTTCCAGTTGTGAATATTCATCACGGGCGGTTGTTTTACAATTTCATTTGAATTCTCCATTCTTACCAGGGGGAGGGTAAATCTGAATACCGAACCTTTACCTTTTTCGGAATCCACCGCAATGGTACCTCCAAGCAGAGTAACCAGATTTTTTGAAATTGCCAGTCCAAGTCCGGTACCCCCGAATTTCTTATTGTAATGAAATTCCACCTGCCTGAACCGCTCAAATATGATCTTTTGTTTTTCTTTTGGGATACCTATACCGGTATCACTTACGTAAAATTCTATATTTTTGTTATCAATATTATATCCGAGTTCAATATTTCCTTTTTTTGTAAATTTAATGGCATTACTCAGCAGATTTGAAAATATCTGCCGGAAGCGGTTATGATCGGTTAATATTGTGAGTTCTTTTTGATCCCCTGGGATTTTAAGTATAAGTGTTACGTTATTTTTATTTTGCCTTTCCCTTTCTGAGTTAAAGAAAGTATGCAGCTCCTTCATCACCTTGTGAACATCGCAGGCTGCCTGGTTAATATTGATCTCGCCCGCCTCGATTTTGGCAAGATCGATGATGTCATCAATAAGCGTCAGCAGGGAATTTCCTGTATTTTTAATTATTTCTATATACTCTGTATTATCCGGCTCGTTTATTTCGTTGGAGCTGAGAAGCTTGGAAAAACCTATTATGGCGTTCATCGGTGTGCGGATCTCATGTGACATGTTGGCCAGAAAAGCTGATTTGAGCTTATCGGATTCAATTGCCTTCTCTTTTGCTTCTTCAAGCCTTCTTTCATAAAGCAGTCTCTCGGTAATATCCTTAACGATGATTATCAGATTGGCCGGCTCCATGTTTTTATTTTTCAGCAGACTGGCAGATATTTCGGCTATAAAAGTTTTCCGGTTGTCCTTTACCAGTGTAAAGGTCTTGTTTTTTACATTCTCCTTCCTTATAACTGCTTTTATAAAGCTGAGAGTCCGTTTATGATCCCTGGGGGTAACCAGTTTGAGCAAAGAAAACTTCTTGCCCTGGTTTTTATCCGAAGAGCCGAAAAGATCAAAGGCAGCATTGTTCCTGTCTATCACGATGCCGTCGATTGTTGTCAGGATAATGGCATCGGGTGAATTCTGAAAAATACTCCTTAGTTTCTCCTGGCTTTCCAGCAGCGCTTCTTCAGTTACCTTTTGTTCGCTGATGTTCCTGAATATCTTGAAAATACCTATGCGGTTTTTATCGATTGTTATCGGAGAACCGACAATTGAAACAAATACCGGAGTACCATCCTTCTTCAGTCTTACGGTTTCCTTTATAATGGTCCTCTCTTTTTTTACAAGTGAATTAAAGGAAATGCATTCGGCTATTTTATCATCAGGTGTCAGAAGCAACCGGGTGGTATTCCCAATAACTTCAGCTGCGGTATACCCGAAAAGGACTGTGAACTGATCATTGACCCTTAGTATCCTTGAATCATTATCGGTTATAACAATTGCCTCGGGTGCTGCTTTGAAAAGATTTTCAAAGTAGAGTTTTTCCAATCTTACGTCTTCTTCTCTTAATTCATCCATCTTGGAACCGTTAAATAACTTTTTACCAGTACAATTATCCCGATTGAATTGACCGTCTAAATTATAAAAGTATTTATGAATATCAACCACATAGAAGAAAAAACAGTCCTCGGCTCTATAATGCCGTGAACTGTTCATTTTTACTTTTTCTTAAAATCCCGACTGCTTTGGCCGCACTATTCCCGGAAAAGTTTTGCCAGTGAGGCTTGAAGCTATCGTGCGGTCAGGTCAACGTTGCCGTACCTGGTTGATATTTCTACCAGCGATTGTGGCTCGGCTGCCGCCCCCACCACCCCGGTAAGGGTGAAATGACCTCCCCTGGATTCACGGCTGATGCGGT
>PWPZ01000177.1 GCA_003556985.1 Bacteroidota bacterium | reverse complement strand
GCCTAGAAGTACATCTACCTTATGCATGTGAACCTGATTTTTAAAATGCATGCCAAGATACAAAAATTTTGCGAATTTTCAGTTAGCGGACTGTTGTGCAAAGAGATTCAGAGAGGGCGGCTGACCCCTGAGATCTTATGGAAATCCGGCCGGGTTGGAGATGCCCGTATTTCCCCGGCAGCGGCGGCTGGACTGGGTGACCGGGCTGAGAACCGGGACATGAATTTGCTGTTGTGCAGAGCCAATGTTTCAGATGATCTTGCAGGTACTGAAATAATTGACCGGTCAGAGTTGTCTTTTATTGCCTGAAGCTTACGGTCCGGTAGCCTGACCGCTTTCAGGTGCCGGCCGATTTGGGTTATTACCTGTGTACTTTACTGCTGTTTTTGATGAGACGGTCTGCCGTCAGCTATTGCCGGATTTGGTTTCTATCTTGTGGCCATATATATAGAGTGAATGATGGGATGGCTTGAAATTGGCCAGATTGCAGGCAGTTTTAATTATCTCCTGTATACGCGGATCACAGAATTCTATCACTTCCCCTGTTTTAGTATCTATAAGGTGATCGTGCTGCTTGCATTCGTGTGCTTTTTCGAACTGGGCAATGTTTTTTCCGAACTGATGTTTTACAACAAGGTTGCATTCCAGCAAAAGATCTATCGTGTTGTAAAGGGTTGCCCTGCTGACCCTGTAGTTCTTGTTTTTCATGGAGATATAGAGTGATTCTATATCAAAGTGCCCTTCGTGGGTATATATCTCCTCCAAAATAGCATATCTCTCAGGGGTTTTCCTGTGTCCATTCTTTTCCAGATATTCGGTAAACAGCTTTTTAACTGTATCTTTTGATTCTATGCAGGCCATAAATAGTCTAATTTAAAATAATGCTAAAATACAAAAAAAAATTGATACGGAATATTTTGCCGTATAATTGATAAACTATTCATGGATATTTTCTATCCTGTCGACCGAAATAACTCCGTTTATCTTAAACAGATTCATGATCAGATTGTTCAGGTGCTTGGTGTCGTGAACATAGAGTTCAATGCTTCCTTCAAATATCCCGTCATGTGTCTCTATGGCGATTTTCCTGATATTGGCATTCAGATCACGGGATATAACATTTGTTATGGAATTTGCAATTCCTATTTTATCGATCCCTTTTATTCTTATTCCGGCCAGGAAGGAGAGTATCTTATGCCTGGTCCAGTTGGCTGAAACTATCAGGTTGCCGTGGCTGGACATCAGTTTCGTGGCGGTAGGGCATTTGGTTGAGTGTATAATAATGGTTTCATTCGGACTTTTATATCCCACAATATCGTCTCCGGGTATCGGGTTGCAGCATTTTGCTATCCTGTAATTTTTGCCCGGCTCGTCGATTCCCTCCCTGATAATAAGAGGCTTACCCAGGTCAATTACCTGGTCCTGCTGTTGCTTGTTGTCCGGTTTTGCCTTCTGTTGCTTGTTGTCCGTTTTTGACTGCTGTTTTTTGCTTTTCTGAATGCTCTTGCTGTATGTGAGTTCCCAGTATCTGATCCACTTGTTTTTCGTATTCTTCTTCAGGACTTTTTTCATATTGTCAAGCGGAAGCAGGCCTCCTCCTATTTTAAGGTATAGCTCATCCTTGTTCTCAACTTCATAACCGTCAATAAGTTTATTTATTATTCTTGAGTTGGGATGAAGATTGATCTGCTTGAGCTTTTCCTCCAGTATCTTTTTTCCGGCCTGGATACGAATCTTGTTTTCTGCTTTAAGTGCATTTTTAATACTTGCCCTGGCTTTGGCAGTATATGCATAATCAAGCCACTCTCTCTGGGTACGCTGACTTTCGGAGGTGAGCACTTCAACCTGGTCGCCGCTTGACAGTGTATGATTCAGTGGTACAAGCTTCTGGTTCACCTTGGCCCCTATTGCCTGATTGCCCACTTCAGTGTGAATTTCATAGGCAAAGTCAATTACTGTAGCGTTTGTGGGAAGAGTGATAATTGAACCTTTGGGGGTGAATACCATTATTTCGGTTGCGAACAGGTTAAGTTTGAATTCATCCATAAACTCAAGGGCATCGGTGGTAGGGGTTTCAAGTAGCTCCCTTATTTTTCTTATCCACTTATCCAGTTCAGACTCACCCTGACCGTTGTTTTTGTATTTCCAGTGAGCGGCAAATCCCCTTTCCGCTATATCGTTCATCCTGGTTGTCCGGATCTGAACCTCTACCCATTTACCGTTGGGGCCCATTACAGTTCCATGCAGCGATTCGTATCCGTTTGCCTTCGGAGTGCTAACCCAGTCCCTGATCCTTTCGGGCTTGGGCATATAAATATCGGTAATAAGGGAATAAATATTCCAGCACTGGATCTTCTCGGGGGTATTCGGGTCAGGTTCAAAAACTATTCTTATGGCAAAAAGGTCATATATTTCCTCAAACTTCACCTTCTTGCTTTCCATCTTGGTGAAAATGGAATAGATGGATTTTGGACGGCCGCTTATATCAAATTTTACATTATGCTCGTTCAGCTTATCAATTATGGGCAGGGAAAATTTATTAATGAACAGCTGCCTTGTCTTTTCACTGTCCTTTATTTTCTGAAGAATTTCGTTAAATATTTTCGGGTCCTGATATTTAAGGGCCAGATCTTCCAGCTCTGTTTTTATTGTATAAAGTCCGAGTCTGTGTGCAAGGGGGGCAAAAAGGAAACTGGTTTCCCCGGCTATTTTAAGCTGCTTGTTCCGTGAGAGGGAATCGAGTGACCTCATATTATCAAGACGGTCGGCAATTTTTATGAGTATTACCCTGACATCGTCAGACAGGGTAAGGAGGAGCTTCCGGAAATTTTCTACCTGTATGGTCGATTTTTTATCGAAAACGCCGGCTATTTTTGTCAGTCCGTCAATAATCACCGATATTCTTTCACCGAAATTATATCGTATATCCTCCAGGGTGTATTCGGTGTCTTCAACAACATCATGCAGGAGTGCTGATGCAATCGATTTGCTTCCCAAACCAATCTCGGTGGCAACTATTTTACTTACCCCGAGAGGATGAATTATGTAGGGTTCCCCTGATTTCCGCCTCATACCCTTATGAGCCTCATTGGCAAACAGGAACGCATTTTTTATAAGTCTACGGTCCTCAGGCTTTGTTATATGGGTACAGTGATCCAGAAGATCCTCAAATCGTTCATTTATATTCTTGACCTCTTCTTCTGTGTGAATTATCATTGCTGTACCAGGATTTGAATTTTAATTTAATATTCTATCCGGAACCGGGCCCGGTAAAATTAAGCATTTTTGTATTATCCGGGACCCGACAGGGATATCTGCCTTTCATTTGTCTTTTTTAATAAACGAAACTAACCAAACCTTTCTGATATATAAAACAACAAATTAAGTGCCACAACTTTAACAAACAAATTGCTGCATCATTTCCGGCCTGCCACTACCTCGTACATTGAGTCAGGAGTCAGGTATTTAACAGCAAGTTCAAGCAGTCCGCCAGGGGAAATTTCCGTGATGACAGATATTACTTTTTTATAAAAACCGGTGTCCAGATCATGCTCTGCAAGGTTTCTTATACTTTCGGCCCTGGCAAATGGTCCGTCAAATTCCCTCATTATCTCACCGAGCATCTGGGTACGGGTCAGATCCAGTTCTTTTTTGGAGACCGGTTTGGTGCATATCCGGGTAAGCTCCCGGTAAACCTCCTTTACGGTATTTTCCCTGTAGCTGTTTCCCACCTCAGAAACGATGACAAAAAAGCCGCTGTTCCTGAGGCTTGCCATGGCAGATCCAATTCCATAGGTATACCCTTTTTTTTCACGAATGTTCTGCATCAGCCTCGCGCCGAAATGACCGCCCAGTAAATTATTCAGTACCAGCATTCCCGGATAATCGGGATGTGATTTGCCAATGGTTTCACGTCCAATGCGCAGGGCCGATTGCACGGCATCTTTACGGGGAACGAATATTTGTTTTTCAGAAAAGGACTTTTTCACCGCTCTGGTCACTGCCGGTATTTCCGGCGAATCCAGGTCGTTGCCAAACAGCTCGTCCATTCTTGCTGTAAGCTTTGTCTCGTCGAAGTTCCCTGAAGCTATAATCTTGCAGTTGCCTGCGCGATAGTATCGGGAATGAAATGTTTCCAGGTCATTTCTGTCTAATTTATCAAAGTCTGACAGGGAAATTGACCTGCCGTAGGGATGATCGGGACCGTAAAGTGCAAGGGCGAACATTTCCCTGGCCAGATTGCTTACCTTGCTCTTCTCAATCAAAAAATTTTGTTTTCTGCGATCCCTGTAGGAAAGGTATTCTTCCCGGGGGAAAGCGGGTTTTTTTATTATTTCTGCCAGCAGAGGCAGGATTGTATCCATGTGTCTGGTTAGAAAAATCACGCTAAGAAATGCATTGTCCCGGTCGGATGATGTATTGAGGTAAGCACCATGATAATCAAGGGCCTCTGCAATTTCCCTGCTGCTTTTTTTTGTAGTACCCTCACTCATCAGGGCATTTGCAGATGAGGCAACCAAAGGTTTTGACTGCCACCAGGCACCTGCCCGGAAGGTTATATCCACCCTTACTACCGGTTGACTTCCGGCCCGGATCATATACAGTGGAATATTATTTTTAAGCCTGATAACATTGGTACCGGTATTATCAGGTGAAAAATGCTTTGTTGTTTTTGGTGCTCTGCTGCGGTTCATGAGAAAATAATTAATTTATGCCATGCCGGCCGTTTCCTGCCTGTTTTCAACCGGACGGTTTTACTACCGGTCGCAGGCCAAACTCAAATGTTGTAAATCATGTGTGTGTGGACCGGTTGTTCGTGTCGCCGGTTTTTTTATCCGGGTTTTTTTGCCCCGAGCAATAAAAAAGAGTTGAAGAATTACCCTGATCAAATAATGAGCCGGCAGTTTGCCTGATGTCGCCTGCAGCTATTTCCCGGTATTTTTTTATTTCCTCATTTATTGCTCCCGCATCTCCCATTAATTCATAGTATGAAAGATCCATTGCCTTCTGCAGGATGTCGGAATGGGTTAACTGCCGGGTTGCTTCGAGTTTGTTCTTGACCTTATCCAGTTCTTTCCCTGAGGGAGGGTGCAGGAGAAAGTCGTTTATCTCCTCCATTATTTCTGAGTGGGCCCGGTCGATTCCAATTTCCCCTGCCGGTCTTCCCCGGACTATGAACAGCCCGGGATCCCTGTCGCCCGTTATATAAGCATTTATGGTGCTGAAAAGTTTTTTTTCCATCACCAGATTCCGGTACAGCCTGGAAGATTTTCCGCCGGCCAGCAGATCGGAAATCAGATCGTGGATATAGAACAGTGGCGATTTTTTGCTGCACATATTATATGCCACAACTATTTCATGAGCGGGCACATCCCTGGTTACGCTCATTATCCTTGGCTTTTTCTGCAGGGGTTCTGCCGGAAGCTTCCGTGTGGTTCTTTTCCTTTTCGCTATCGGACCGAACCATTTTTCGGCCATGTCAAAGCATTGGGCGGATTTGACATTTCCCGTAATGCAAAGTACGGCATTCGAGGGGCAGTAATGTTCATAAAAAAAATGTTCTATCTCATCAAGGGTTATGTTTTCTATATGCGAAATATCCCTGCCAATGGTAGGCCATTTATAGGGATGGATCTTATAGGCAAGGGGCCTCAGAAGCATCCACATATCTCCGTAGGGCTGATTGAGATACCGTTGCTTGAATTCCTCAATCACAACATTTCTTTGTGTATCCAGGCCTTTTTGGGTAAAACGCAGTCCCAGCATGCGTTCGGAT
>PWPZ01000182.1 GCA_003556985.1 Bacteroidota bacterium | reverse complement strand
TGAGGAACCCGAATGGCTGACAGGCATAGTTCACGGTCCCTGGGTCCGTATGACCGTTGACAATTTACGTAAGGTTATTCCCGGCAGATACCGTATCAGGCGCTATCCTGATATTACCCACACAATTCAGTGTGAATATCCCGTGCCTGAATGGGACCTGGCGTATGCAGCGACCCTGAACCGTGAACCTATCAATCCGCGGCCTGTTGATCAATCTACTATTTTCCATGCTGTGAGCCTCGAGAGCAGTGAAGGATTTATTACTTATTCCGAGGGTGTTAATGATGATGTTAACAAGATTGTCTGGAGTGGTCTCGGATGGAATCCGGATGCTGATCTGCTGGAGATATTGCATGATTACAGCCGGTATTTCATTGGCCCCGGTTATACGGATGATTTTGCACAGGGACTTTTAAGCCTTGAGCAAAACTGGAATGGTCCGCTATTAAGCAATAATGCAGTTTATAATACACTTGCAAAGTTTCAGTCGATGGAGAAAGCTGCATTGCCTGATGTAAAACTGAACTGGAGGTTTCAACAGGCTTTGTACCGTTCCTATTATGATGCATATATAAGAAGCCGGTTGATTTATGAGACACACCTGGAGGATGCTGCACTGAATATACTCCGGAGGGCACCGGAGCTTGGCTCACGTCTGGCCATGAAAGAGGCTATGGAAATATTGAATAAAGCCAGGCTGGAAAGAGTATCGGAGGATTGGAGGCAAAGGGTGTTTGAACTTGCAGAAGCACTTTTTCAGAGCATCCGGATGCAGTTAAGCGTTGATAAGTATCATGCCATAAGCGTAGAGAGGGGTGCCAATCTTGATTTGATTGACCGTCCTCTCAATAACCGCAACTGGCTGGAAGAAATGTTTGATCGCATAGTTCTTCTCACTGATGAGGACGAGCGTCTTGTTGAGATAGAGAGGATATTAAACTGGGAAAATCCGGGTCCGGGTGGATTTTACACTGATTTTGGTGATCTTGGGAACAATCCTCATTTAGTTCCCGGAAAAAGCTACCGGGAGGATCCCGGGTTCTGGCATTCTCCATTTATCGGGTGGCGGGTCAGGACGCCTCAAACCCAAACCTGGAGGACTTCCTGGAAACGGTATATACATACTTTGTTTGAAACTCCTCTTAAGATGCATTATCCGGATCTGGACAGGCATGCCCGGTATCAGGTTAAGATAATTTATTTGCGCGGACCAGTGCAGTTGATGGCAAATGATGATATCATTGTACACGATTATATCGATATGCCCAATTTTACGATAGAGCCCCGGATCTTTGATATTCCATATGAAGCAACGAGAGGAGGAAGTTTAACATTGACATGGAACATGGAACCGGGACGCGGTTCAACCGGACGGGGTAACAAAATTGCTGAAATGTGGCTTTTTAAAAAACAGGAATAGCATATAGAATATGAGCCGGATAAAAAAGTTAATTTCATTTTTTATTTGCTGCATCATTTCATTTTCCTGTAAACAGGATATTTTGATAATTGATGACAGTGATGGAGTATTTGGAGAAACCAATGCTCCGGTTTCTTTGACAATTAAATTGAATAAAAGTCAGAAAACAGCTGCTGAAGAAGGCCGTCTTGCTCTACTGGACGTCTCTTCCGGCTCTGAAGAAGAGTCTTTTGTGCCTGTGCAGATAGAAAATTCCGGTAAAGGGGCAAAGTCAAGCGTTGTCATGATTATGCCGGAGGGAGAACCTGGTTTGAGAAGATTTAAACTAACTGAAAGTGAGTTTCCCTTTAGTCGGTTAGTCAAAGTAAATAAGGATCCGGAAAGCGGACAGTTTGTAATTGCAGAGGAAAATGAAAAGGTCCTGCAATATAATTACCAGACTGTTTATGAGGATGATGTAGTACGTCTTGATTATGAGGAATTGGAACGGCATATAAGAACCGAGGCGGATACGTTTGTTACAACCAGTATATATGCGGTCCCCAGAAGCAATTATATTCATCCGGTGTGGGGACTGGAAGGTGAGATGCTGACCAGGGACTGGCCAGAGGGTGCCCATCCTCATCACAGGGGTATTTACTGGGCCTGGCCTGAGGTGGAATATGGATCGGAAATGGGTGATCTGCATGCTTTGCAAACCGTTTTTGCACGGCCCACAGGCGAATTGGAATATATAAATGGTCCTGTTTTTGCCCAAATAATAGCTGAAAATTTATGGATGTGGGAAGATGTCGAACCAATAGTGCGAGAACATACTTTAATAAGAGCTTACAAGGCATCTTCAGCAAGCAGGGTAATTGATATGGCCTTTAAATTCGTTGCACTGAAAGAAGGTATTACTTTTGCTACCCGTGGTAAAAATAGCTATGGCGGATTGAACATCAGGATGCAGCTTCCTGAATCACAGGAAATATCATATTTTACTGGCGAAAGTGAACTAAAGCCAATCAGGGCATGGTCAGATCTGAGTGGCAAATTTAAAGGAGCTGAATCTTTTTCCGGGCTAATGGTTTTACAACATCAGGACAACCCTGATTATCCCGGTGACTGGGTCGAATACCCGAATTTGTCATGGGTGCAGCCTACTTTTCCGGCTTCGGGAACAAGATATTCGCTTGTAAAAAACGAACCTCTGATATTGAGATACAGATTGGTGGTTCATGCCGGAGGAAAACCAGATGTAAATATCTCCGAGATGAGATGGGATGCATTTAATTCAGAGGTAAATCCAATCTGCAGTTTTCGTAAGAGTGAAACAGCAGAATAATCCTGATACTCATTCTGATCTGAAAATGTTTTATCCCTTATAATTTATGTAACGTCATGAAAGATTTTTACATGAAGCACTTTTTACCGGGATTATCCGCAATCGGGATTTTAAGTTTGTCCGGTTGTGTTGAAAGCCCTGTGGAGCCACCTAATTTTTTAATCATTTTTATTGATGATATGGGCTCCCAGGATATTGGTTGTTACGGGCAACAATATATCGAAACCCCTGCTATTGACCGCCTGGCCAGCGAGGGAATGCGGTGGACCAATGCGTATTCTTCCTCACCGGTATGTTCGCCTACAAGAGTTGCGTTGCTCACAGGTAAAAATCCTGCCAGGGTAAATTTTACCGGGCATATCCCACGGGGCGAAAAGCACCGGCATCCACCGCACAGCCGTATTATTCCGCCAAACGATTTGCTGGATCTTCCGCACGAAGAGCTGACCATTGCTGAAGCTCTTAAACCCCTGGGCTATACTTCCATCAGTATCGGGAAATGGCATGTGGGCAGGGAAGGGCACTGGCCAACCGATATGGGGTTTGATTATAATGTTGCCGGATGGACTCATGGCATGCCGCCAAGCCATTTTTACCCTTATGAAAATCCTGCGACCCCCTGGAATGCAGCAATTCCCACAATGAAAGGAGGCGGGCCCGGGGAGTATCTTACCGACAGGCTAACCGATGAAGCCATAAAATTTATGGGGCAATATAAAGAGAAGCCCTTCCTTTTATATCTGCCGCACTATGCTGTTCATACTCCTTTGCAGGCACCCGTGGAACTGATTGATAAATACAAATCCATTTTGGATGGTACTGTTATTCATCCGGTTTACGCTGCCATGGTTGAAAGCGTTGACCATAATGTAGCACGGTTGTTGCAAGCACTGGATGATCTGAATCTGGCAGACAACACAGTTGTAATATTTGCTTCCGATAATGGTGCCCTGGATGTTGAAGGGGTATTTGATGGAGAAGGTTTTCCCGTAGCGGATAATAGTCCCTTTCGCAGTGGGAAAGGACATCTGTATGAGGGCGGACTAAGAGTCCCCCTGATAATTCGCTGGCCTGGTGTGATCAAACCCGGAAGGGTGAGTGAGAACCTGACGATCACAGAAGATTTATTTGCCACCATTGTTGATATTGCAGGTGATAAGGCAATGCCGGGTTCACCCCTTGACGGACGATCCCTTGTCAGTGATTTCGACAGTGAATCATCAGATATTTACATAGATCTTCATTGGTATTATCCTCATTATTCTCCTCATGGAAACCGGCCGGGAGCTGCAATCCGGTCAGGTGATTATAAACTGATTGAATTTTATGACCCGCCAACTGTTGAATTATATAATCTTAATGATGATATTGGGGAAACCCGGGATATATCGGAAAGTTTCCCCGGGATGAAGAGGGAGCTGCTCGATAAACTCGATAACTGGTTAAAAAGGACTAATCCCGTTATGCATACAATGAATCCAGGTTACAAAGGAGATTAGGAGATAAAAGCCATATAAGTGAGATTTTCAGGTTGATACAATTGTTTGAATAACAGCACGCAGTATTCTTCATATGCTGCTAATTACAAATAAGGTAAGCTTACGTAAATTTTAATTTTCCAGATAATGAAAAAAATCAATAAAAGTACTGCATTTACAAGGAGGGAGTTTGTGAAAACAACCTCGGCCGCCTTTGTCGCACCATTTGTCGTCCCTTATTCCTTCATCAGGGGTAGCAGATTTTCTGCTCCCAGTGATAAGATCAATATAGGTTTGATCGGATGCGGCGAATTAGGTGTAAAAAACCTTTCTGAATGTACCATGCATCCTGATGTTGTGGTTGCAGCAGCGTGTGATGTATGGAAGGAAAGACTGGATCCTGTAGTAGATCAATATAAGTGTACCGGTTATACTGATTACAGGGAACTGCTTCAGCATAACGGGCTGGATGCTGTCATTATCGGAACTCCTGCGCACTGGCATGCCATACAGACAATTGAGGCTGCTGAAGCCGGATTGGACATATATGTGGAAAAGCCTATGACAATGCATTTCAGTGAGAGTCTGGCAGTAAGAAATGCAGTGAGAAAGTATGGTTCTATGTGTCAGGTAGGAACCCAGATTCACGCAAGTGAACATTACCGCCGTATGGTTGAACTGGTTAGGTCGGGTAATTTAGGGAATATTGGAACTGTACGTACATTCTTTGTTATGAATGAAGCTCCGCATGGCATTGGCCTTGGTAATAATTCAAGAAGAATACCCAGGGGCATGGATTGGGATATGTGGGTTGGTCCGGCACGCATGCAGCCCTTTAATCCAAATTTGGTAAAGAATGCATTTTATCATTGCTTCTGGATGGATTTCAGTGGTGGATGGACACCCGGGATGGCGCCACATATCATTGATCTTCCCGTATGGGCGCTGGAACTTGGTTACCCATCTGAGATCAGTGCATCTGGTGGAAGGTTTATCATTAATGACGATGGTGATGCCTATGACAATCATGAAGTAATCTGGCGTTACCCGGATCTTACCATGACCTGGATGCAGTCATCTTCAAACAGCTATGGTTTTGATTTCCTGCGCGGTCAGGAAAGCAGGCGCCGGCTTGGGATATATTTTCATGGTGTTAACGGTACATTGCGGACTGACTATAATAGTCACGAGGTTTATCCGGAGGGTGACAGAATGAAAGGTATGGCTACACCGCCTGTATCAATTCCCCCTGTCCCCGGCCACCGTCTTGAGTGGGTAGAGTCAATCAAAACGCGCAAGCAGCCTTCATGCAATCCTGAATATCATGTAAAGGTTGACGTCCCGATTGCATTAAGTGTTCTTTCAATGCAGCTTGGAAGATCAATTAATTTCGATCCCGTCAATGAAAAAATTGTGGGTGATGAAGAAGCGGCCAGGCTTGCAACTCCGGTATACCGTGAACCCTGGAAATTCCCATCCGGATATTTATGAAACCCCTTTTGGTAATATATGACAAGTTTTTCTACCCTGACCCGGTAATAATGTTCAAAGGCC
>PWPZ01000199.1 GCA_003556985.1 Bacteroidota bacterium | reverse complement strand
GTGGTTTTGAAAAAATTTCCTATTTTTGTGGTGGTATATCAAACTAACAGTTTATGATCAGAAGAGATTTTTTAATGAAATCGGGCCTTTTGGGCAGCGCCCTCTTAACCCCGGCCCTGTCATCATCCTGCAAAAAAACAGAGGAAGCAGCATCCGATCAGTTCTATACTCCAGTTAGAAAAAAAGTTAAAATGGCAATGCTCTCGATGCAAAAGCAGAACTGGGAACACGGGATCGCCAGCCAGGCCTTCGTGGAGACTGGTGATCAGGAGATGATGATACTGATGGCCAGGGAAGCAGTTATCAGACAGGGAGGTGACGGCAGACTGGCTGTTCTGGGTACTGCAAACGGCATAAATGATTCAGCCACACCACTTGAAGCCGTTCTTCGTTCTGCCGAAATACTCAATGATCAGGATATGAGAGATGCGGCAGGCAGAATGCTGACCTACCTGTTTGAAGAAGCCCCCAGAACCGAAGAAGGCTTTATTCACCATTCATATCACGGACCTGAGCTCTGGGCCGACTCGATTTACATGGCTCCTCCTTTTGTCGCTTTTGCCGGTTATCCTGAAGAGGCCTACAGGCAGGCCATGGGAATAATTGACCGGTTATGGATAGAGGAAGAATCATTGTTTGCCTACCGCTGGAATGCGGAAACTGCAGAGATCACCCATCCTGATCCGTGGGGACTTGCCAATGCCCATGCAATAGCAGGCATGACCTCGCTTATCGGGTACCTTCCCGATACGATGATGCAGGAAAGGGAGAATTTGAAAGAATATGCCCGAAACCATCTGGAAGGATGCCTGAATTACCTGAGGGATGACTATCTCTTTCACAACGTGATTAACGATCCCTCCACTTTCGTGGAAACAAGTCTGGCAATGAGAGTGGCCGACTCTGTTTTCAAAGGCATAGAGGCCGGCTGGCTGGACAGGGATTATCTTGAGACAGCCATCAATATCCGGGAGGCAGTCCACCGCCAGGTAGACCGGTTAGGCTATGTTACAGGTGTACCTGGTCCCCCCTCCTATGGAAGACCGGGAAGATCGAGCGAGGGACAGGCGTTTTTCCTGATGATGGAGGCATCTTTCGACAGACTTGGATAATAGCATACCAGTTTCATATCCACTGATTACCCTGTTGTAACATTCCCGGACCGGCCAGGGTCCGCATTTTACCGGCTGTAACATCAGGCTGGGTGGTGTATGCTTCCACACTAACATCCCGGACCAGCCCCGGTCTGTACTTTATCCTTTGTTACCGTATGGCTTCGTGTATTGCTCCCGATCATTGAAATCGTCCGGAATCCGGTATATTATATTTCTTTATAAGCCCTTTGGTTAGCGGATTTTCCCTTTATTTCGAACCGGAACGGAAATCAGGGGGCAGATACTTTAAATAAAGATCGCGCTGGGGAAAAGGGATCTCTATGCCGTTTTCCCTGAAGGCCTTATCTATTCTGTAACGGAGATCACTTTTTGTATTCTCAACCACAAACGACTCATTGGTCCAGAAAAACAACTGGAAATCGAGGCTTGAGTCCGCAAAATCAGTAAACCTTACGAAAGGTCCGGGCATATTTAGTATCAGAGGGTGCTCCCTGGCACATTCGAGCAAAACACTTGTCACAAGTTCAACATCACTTCCATACCTCACACTTACATCAACAAAGAAGCGGGTCTTTCTTTCAATATGTGACCAGTTAACTACCTTGTCATTGACCAGGTTTGAATTTGGAACAATAGTTATAATATTATCCCGAGTCTGTATTTTCGAGGTACGCAAACCTATGGCAACAACCCTTCCAATCATTTGGCTCTCCAGCTCAACAACATCATTAATTTTGACCGACCGTTCTATAAGCATGATTATGCCGCTTGCCACATCGTTGAACAGTTTCTGCAACCCCAGTCCTACTCCGAAAAGTAATGCTGCGGCACTTGCAATTAGAATAGAAACATTAAAGCCGAAACTGTCAATTAACAGGATTATCACGATCGCCCAAATCGTGTATTTGATCATCCGGTAGATTGAATAGGTCGTGCCTGCCCCCATCACCTTCCTGGTGGTCAGATTCCTGAATATCCGCTTAATACCCTTTAATAAAAATATGGTTGCAATAAATACCACCAGGGCCAGTAACAAATTGTATAATGTTATAACCAGTCGGCCGGTTTCAAATATTTCCAGGTTAAATAAAGTATCGATATAATCTCTGAACCTTTCCATGATATAAATTTAACAAATATGTTCAATATTTTTTATCATCAGCTCATATTCAGTAAAGATATCCCTGACTATGGTCCTCCGGGAAACAAGGATCGTATATAAACGGATATACTGCAAGTGAAAGTTCACAAATACTGATTTCATTAAAATTCCGTTATCTGATGGCGGACAATAATATCGAATTTTAAGAACAAATTTTTTGATATATTCGCAGCTTTTATTGCCAGTTTACAGAAATTTTAACTTTCAGAAATCTTTAATAATGACTACAAAGAGAGTATTCCCGCTTTTCTTCCTTATCATATCACTATCGGGTAACGTTGCCTTCAGCAACCCCGGCCCTGATAAGACCGGATCCTTCGTTGAAACAGATCCTGCTGTTGAGAAGATAATTGAAATTGGGAAAACCGACAACCGCACCATGCATCATCTGGATATACTTACAAACCGGATTGGCGGGAGGCTTTCAGGATCCGATGCTTATGCAAACGCTGCGGAATGGGCTGCCCGGCAATTCAGGGAATGGGGGATGGAAGTTGAAATGGATGAAGTCGGAGAAGTCCCGGTTGGATTCAACAGAGGACCCTGGTTCGGCCGTATGTCTGGCGAAGAGGGTATGATTCTCCATTTCGCAACCCCCTCCTACACATCCGGAACCAAAGGCGTTCAGAGAGGACATGTGGTACTCGAACCAAAAACCAGAGACCAGTTTGAAAGGATGAAAGGCAGACTTAACGGTGCCTGGGTACTCATAACCGGCACAAATGACGGTTGGCCCGTCGACATTTCCGGGCATGCCGATCAGCGGCGCCTGCGCCTTATCGAAAGAAACGAGGAGATTGCAGCGAAGAATAATGAAATAAGGAGGGAAAACAGAAGCAGGCCGGCAGATGAACGCCAGGAATTGTTGCCGCTGGAAGATGAACCTGCCCTTTTCTACAGGGAAATGGTAGATGCAGGAATTCTTGGTATTATACAGAAAGCACCGGTACCTATAAGGGCATTGTATGACAGGAGCAATCTTGCGAACATGAGTTTCGACAACCTTCCTTCCATTCCCGATATCAGGCTTAATGAACACCAGTATGCCGTCATAGAGCAGATGGCCAGAGAACGCAGGTATTTCCAGCTGGAGTTTGATATTCGCAATCATTTTAAACCCGGACCGGTGAAATACCATAATGTAATAGGTATTATTCCGGGAACAGAGTTTCCTGATGAATACGTGATCATGGGAGGTCATCTGGATGCCTTTGATGTGGCTACAGGCGGAGTTGACAACGGGTCCGGTGTTTCACCTGCCATGGAAGCTGCCCGGCTCATTATGGAAGCCGGCGGCAAGCCCCGGCGCACAATTCTTGTCTGCCTCTGGGCGGCCGAGGAATTCGGACTGTTGGGCTCCAAACACTGGGTTGAGCAGAATGCCGATAAACTTGACAGGATCAGTAATATGTTCAATCGCGACAGCGGACCTCTTGTTGCGAGCAGCCTCAGCGTCACTCCCGCCATGCGGGAAGATTTTGAAAGGATCACCGCACCCCTCAACAGTATAAATCCCGACTTTCCCTTCGAACTAAGGGAACATACTCCTTCAAGGATTCCTGCTGTTGCAAGGAGTACCGACAGTGGTTCATTTGCAGTGAAAGGTGTGCCAATAATAACCTTTGGAATAACCGATCCTAAAGGATATGATTTCAGGTATGGCGAAATATGGCATACCGAGCGGGACCTTTACAATATGAGCATTCCGGAATACCAGGAGCACACCTCCATCGTGACCGCCATCGTGGTACTTGGTGTTGCAAACCTCGATCACCTGCTTCCTCGCGAAGGATACTGGCTTGAATAAACAGCCAGGGGTATAAAAGGCTAATTAAGCTTTTCATTCAGACCCCATCCCCGTCCCCCTCTTTCCTTGGAAATTTTCGTAAAAAAGTTAATTTATTACAAATTAATTATCTATTCTTGTATTTAATTACCAGATTACTCAATTTGTTAGAATTTATAGAATGGTCAGAATCGCCAGACCAGAATTTCCAGTATTGCCAAAATCGTCAGAATTACCTAAAAAACCCCGAAACACTTTTCAGTTAAATGGTTTAAATACCAAAAACAAAAAATGGGCAGTCGGATCAAACCTTCAAAAGTAACCAGAGAGCCATCCAATCGTGAGAGTGTGCAAAGCCTTCTACAATCAATTAAAAAATACCATAAATGGTTTGCCCTGGTTATTTCATTTTTTCTTTTACTGTTTGCATTCTCCGGAATAGTGCTTAACCACAGAATTTTTTTTTCCCGCATGGATGTTTCACGTAAATGGCTGCCGGCAGACTACAGATATGACAACTGGAATCTCGGTTCAGTTAAATCGGCGCTAAGGGTGTCGGCTGACAGTGTTTTTATTTACGGGAATATCGGTATCTGGTTAACAAGCGACCGGTACGATGATTTCCGCGATTTATCATCCGGGCTTCCACGGGGCATCGACAACAGAAAGATTTTTACCATGCTGCAGACCGGAAACGGTCATATATATGCCGGTGCTCAGTCAGGTTTATACCGGCTTGCCCGGTCGGCCGGAACCTGGAAAAAGATACAACTACCAGTAAGCGAGAACAGGGTGGTTGGCATGGTGCAAAAAGGCGACAGCATCCTGGTAATGACCCGTTCAAACCTTCTGATTGCATCCGATACAGAAACTCCCGGGTTTATAAAGGCAGACCTCCCTCCTGCCCTCAATACACAGAATGATGTTACCCTGTTCCGTACCCTGTGGCTTATACACAGCGGCAAGATATACGGTATTGCCGGAAAAATTGTTGTCGATCTGATGGCAGCAGTGCTAATATTTTTAATATTCAGCGGATTGATCCATTATTTCACTCCCGGACTGCTTAAAAAAACTTCCGTGAAACAGAAAAGACTTAAATTAAAGCGGACAAATAAGTTTTTCACCAAATGGCATAATACTTTAGGTTACCTGACTGCTTTTTTCCTTGTTATAATAGCATTTACCGGCATATTCCTCAGACCACCTTTCCTGATACCAATTGCAGGCGTCAGGGTGCCCGTGATCAAATACTCCTGGCTCGATAACCCCAATCCATGGTTCGATAAACTGCGCGACATAATCTGGGACGAGGAAAGTGAAATTTTTATTTTCTCCACCTCCGAAGGAATCTTTTATTCGGAATCTTCGCTTACAGGAAATCTTTATCCTTTTCACACTGCACCGCCGGTGAGTGTAATGGGGGTCAATGTATTCGAAAAATCAGGGCTAGGCGAATATCTTGTCGGCTCTTTCTCGGGAATATACCGGTGGACTCCCGGTTATTTCCCCGAAAGGACTATCATCAAAGACCATCTGACAGGTCATCCGGTAGTAAATTTAGGGCGGGCATCGCCTTTTGGGAACTTCCCTGTCAGTGGCCGGCTTGAATTCGGAAGTCATGAGGTGCTGTTCGATTATTTAAGGGGAGCCGTTACTATTCCACAATCCCGGGATTATACTGCAATTGGTACGGGGTTAAATCCGGAAAGCCATGACTATCCGCATCAGGAATTTGTT
>PWPZ01000274.1 GCA_003556985.1 Bacteroidota bacterium | reverse complement strand
CAACCAGTGGGTCGGCATTTTTAAGTGCACTTATCCACGGCTGAATATTTTGAATGTCACTTGCAATAACAATTGCCATAATCCAATAGAATTAGAAAACCTGAAAAATCGGTGAGGTAAGGACAGGCGAACTTTCGTTACCCGGTCTTACTGATTAGTTAAAGGTAGCAGGAAAGGTGAAAAATTATTTTGTTTTGCCTGCTTCTTTCAGGTTATGCTCAATTTCGGCAATCAGGTCTTCAATTTGTTCTTTAGTGCTCACCAGTTCTTCCAGGTTCATTTTCGTGTAATCCTTTACTGCGGCAGGCTCGGGAAGCGTAATTCCCTGGCTGCGCAGGAACTCGTCCACTTTGTTTTTGTTGTTCATGTAATAATAATAGGCTGCCACCGACATACCTACCCCAAGAAGGATTCCCGACATTAAATTTCCGTTTGATTTCATCTGTATAAAGTAGGTTTATTAAGTTAATATTCAATTAATTATGTTTAACAGGTTATTCATATTCAGTGTTTCAATTCCGATGGAACGCCCATGCTATATACATGTTTTTTTGTGTGCTTTAGTACATGGGCGTTTCATCAGTAAATATTTAATTTAATTAGTTGGCCTGATGTATCTTACCATGACAATATTTTCATGGACGATTCATCTGTCTTTTTGTGTGACATGGCACATGGATAATTCATTAGCGCTGATCAGTTTTATTTTTGATAAAAATTCAATGCAATTCCATTAACCTTTTCTCCTATGCCTTCCAGAGTATCATGATGCTTTTTTAAAAGGCCTTTTGACTGTTCAAAAATAGTGTTGTCAAAACCTGTTTCCGAAGATAGGAATTTTTCGGCAAAAATATTAAGAATATCCAGGTAACTGCTCTGTGTGTCGGTCTTGGCAACATTAACTTTATAATATGCCTTTTTTCCTTTCTGGGTGGTTTTATTTATCTCAAGAAGGATTCCCTCTCCTTCCTTCGGTGAGAAATGGCGGCCGAAGGTAGTTATCCAGGTAAGCGCCGATGGAAGCAGCATGTTTTTTCCGGCAATAGCCCAGTGGGCAAGAAAGACCAGGGAAAGTACCTCGGGGTCAACGCTTCCCTTTTTCCGGAAATCATAGCCTGCATGTTCAAATACGGCCGCAGAGGTTGTAATTACACTTAACCAGTCAAGCATTCTGGCTGTTTTGGAAACGGGAGAAAGCATCTTCAGCAGAGCGGAGGAGAGGATGGCTAATCCGGAGAGGATTCCCCTGCCGGTTATGAATGTATGCTTAGACTTACGGGTAAGTTTTACTGAGGCCATGTCGTTTTCAATGGAATATGCAACTGCTGTACGGATCATGATTTCCTGCGCATCAATAACCCCGGGATCATATTTTACCAGCATGGAGGTAGTAACCGGTGAATAATCCATTTTTTCAATGCCTTCGTGCTCCATAACATGGTCCCTTAATTTCCCGGGTGCAGCGAGGGGAACTGAGAATTTAATACGGATTCTTCCGGGTAAGTCGTGTAAAACACTTATTGATAGTTCCATGGCTATTTAAGTTTGGGTTTGGTCATGTCGAAAAAGAACAGGCGCAGAGAATTTGAAACTACAGCGACCGTGGTTGCATTGTGCAGTAATGCTCCCCAGAAAACCGGTAAAACTCCCATTGCCCCCAGAACCAGCCCGATACTGTTTACCCCGATTGAAGTAGCAAAATTCTGTTTCACTATATTCATTGTACTCCTTGAAAGCCTTATTACAGAAGGTATGGTTAACGGGTCATCACTCTGAATGGTGATATCGGCTGCTTCCATGGCAAGATCGGTACGCTTGCTGCCCAGGGCAATGCCAACATCTGCATAGGCGAGTGCCGGCGCATCGTTAATCCCGTCGCCGATCATGGCTACCCTGTATCCTTTGGACTGCAGTCTGAGGGCGAATATAGCCTTGTCTTCGGGCAGATACTCTGCCTCGAAACGGTCAAACATCATCCTGGAGGCAACCATTTCTGCCTGTTGTTCAACATCTCCGGTAAGCAGGATAATATCGTCGATATTTAGATTTCTTAATCTGTTGATCGACTTCTTCATGTTCTCGCGCAGTGGATCCATGATTCCTATTACGCCTGCCAGAACATTGCCTTTTGCTACATAAACGAAATTCTCTCCCCTTAGCATAAGTTTCGACACTGCGTCGGAGGCTGCATCCATCTGAATATTATTTTCCTTCATGAATTTTGCATTTCCAACTCTTACAATGTCATCTTTTACCCTGGCCTGAACACCTTTAGCCACGACAATCTCTATTTCATCATGCCTGGGTATTCTATGGCCTCTGGATTTCAGCTTTTCCAAAATAGCATGGGCAACAGGATGGCCGGAGGTTTCTTCGGCAGCAGCTGCAAGCTTGAGCAGCTCTTTCTCGGAAACTCCTTTTATCAGAGGAATAATTAATTTTACTTCCGGCTTTCCTTCGGTTAATGTACCTGTTTTATCAAAAATCAGAGTTTCGGTTTCAGCAAGCATCTCAAGGTAATTACTTCCCTTGATAAGAATTCCGTTGCGGGCACCTGTAGCGATGGCTGCGGTAAGCGCCGTGGCTGTGGAAAGCCTGATACCGCATGAATAGTCTATCACCAGCATATTTAGTGCCCTCACGGCACTCCCGGTGACCAGATATACTATAGCGCCAAGGGCAAAATTCAAGGGTATAAGTTGTGCCGAAAACCGGTCGGCCATATTTTGAACCTGGGCCTTGTATTGAGATGCTTCTTCCACCATATGAATTATCCGGGCGGCAGCAGTTTCTTCTTTTGTTTTTTCGGCAAAAACGGTAATTGTTCCGCTCTTTACCACACTGCCTGCAAAAACTTCATTGCCGGGTTCCTTTTCCCTGGGCATGAACTCACCTGTTATTGAAGATTCATCAACCAGTGATTTCCCTTTTTCAACCTTTCCGTCAACACTGATAATTTCTCCCGAATGCACTACCACACGGTCTCCTTTTGCCAGTTCATCAGCAGGAATTTTTAAAAGGCTTCCGTCATCCAGCAGTTTCCATACGTATTTTTCACCGGTAGACAACATTTCTTTTATGGCTCTCCGGGTTTTACTCATGCTGTAAGCTGTCATAAGCTCAGCGGTATCGGCAAGAAGAACAATGGTAAGTGCGGAAATGCCGTTTCCTGAAATCAGGCTGGCGAGGATGGCAGCACTGCTGAGGGTGTCGGCATTAGGCCTTCCGTTTTCTTTTAACGATTCGAAGCCGCTTCTCAGAATGGGCAGGGAAAGGGAAATGCTGCTCAGGGCAGTGAACCCGGTCAGTCGCCCGATAATCCCTTCGCTGCGGGCGTTACCCTGCCGGGTCAGCAATGCAAAGAACAATGATCCAGCCCCGGAAATAACATTAACCAGAAGCTTTTTCACGGGCTCTTCCTGAAGGCGGCGTTCATTAACGGTAATTTTGCATTCTTCCCTGCGTTCCTGCTGATAGGCGGGTATCGAAAACATTGAAATTATTTCTTCGATAGTGCCAGGTACCATCTCAGGATAAATTTCATCAGGAATGTATTGGATCAGGATATTTGCTGTTATAACAGATAGTTTTGCATTCCTGACAAAAGCCAGCTCTTCTATCTTTTCCTGAATATCCTTTTCATATCTTTTAAGGTAATAAAGAGCCCTGCAGTGGACCCTAATGCGGCCCGGCAGTTGATGAATTATCCTGCATTTAAGCAGAGGTGTCTTTTCTGTATTTCTCCATCTCATATCCTTCTTTTCTTAATTCTGAACCGATTTCATCGATAACCTCCTGGCTGATGTTTGACCCGTCTGAGGTGAATTTGCGTATCACCATCTCCCTGAGGTGATTTATCCAGTTTATAATCTGATTATCTCTTAATATTGCAGGATCATATTCTATCAGTATGTTTGATGAATTGGGACTGAATTCAATATTTTTAATACCGTGTAATCTGTAGAAATTGAAATTAAGGGGTATATCCTCATTATCGCCAAAGAAATATTTTACCATTTCCAGGCCATCGACCCTCAATCTTAATTTGCCGGGTATGCTGTGCTCCACATGTATTCTGGAAAGCCCGAGTAATATTTTTTTTACAAAATGATTAACCATGGTATAATAAATTACCGGTAAATTTTCAGGCAGAAGAATTAATGTAAAATTACATAAAGTTATCCAAAAGTGACCGGTGTTGACTGCAGGAATGAGTAAGGGTGCCGGAACTGCAGGTGTTTCGTGATTTTAAGACCCGGTCCCGGATTAGCAGGAACTGTTTGCCGCTTTTATACAGGCTTTTTCATAGCATTGTTATAGGCCCAGTAAAGAAGACTTAATCCGGCAGGCAAAATTTTGGCACTCCTTACCATCGAGTAAATCCCCAGTGATAAAAAGGAAATAGTTATCAAACTGTTCAGGTCCAGGATACCGTCTGAGTTTTCGTACAAGGAAGTGTTGGCAGATCTGAGTAAGGCAGACAGCTCTTTGCCCAGCAGGGAAGGTTGCGCTTTTAATGTTTCCTCTTCCAGGCCAAGCAGCCTGATAATCACTCCGGTAAGGGTTGGGATTTCAATTTTATCATAATCAAAAATGACCAGCAGGGTTCCCGTAAGGGGGTTTATTTTGATCTGTTTAACAGGATCAGCCTTTACCAGTTGCTTTTCAAGTTCATTCCCTTTCCCTGGATCGTTTTTTAATAAGGGAATATAAAAACGTGCTCTGCCGGGAATTGCATGCCTGATTTCTATTACATTCCTGAAACCCCTGAATGGTTTGTTCTTTTTTCTTGATGCCAGTAGATTTGATAATATTATACCTGTTAAAATATGCATATAGGGTAATATTTCAATTTTTAGGACTGCCCGGGAAGTTCGGAAATAATGGTTCGATGCTCAAAAATACTATTTTCCCGGAAATATTTTTCAATAAATGCCTGTGTTCTTCATGTCAGGTCATGGCCGGAAATTGCTTTGGTCTAAGTGCACCCATTTATTACTCATTTTGATTTCTGACCAGATCGGCAAGTGCATTCTCCGGATCAGGAAACCGGAAGTCAAATCCCGCCTTCCGGATTTTATCGGACGACACCCTGCTGCCTTCCAGAATTACCCGTGACATTTCACCCAATGCTGCTTTTACCGCAAAGGCAGGTGCATTTGGCGCCCAGAAAGGTTTGTTCTGAACCCGGGCGAGAGTTTTCATGAAATCCTTGTTTGTAACATCTACGGGTGCCGCCGCATTAAAAACACCTTTCATTTGATCATCTTCAATAGCCTTGATATAGATATTGCAGAGATCATCGATATGGATCCATGGGAAATATTGTTTTCCGCTGCCTATTGGTGCGGCTACGCCCAGCCTGACTGGAATATTCATTTTTGGAAGAGCACCTCCCCTGAATGAGAGGGCTGCTCCCTGCCTGAAAATTACTGTTCTTATTCTCAGTTGTTTGAACCTGTTTGCTGAGTGTTCCCATTTTTTGCAGGTTTCTCCCATAAAATCGTTTCCGGGCGGATCATCTTCTGTGAAAATCCGGTCGGATGTCATTAATCCGTAATAGTTGGCCCCTGAAGCAGAGATAAATGCCCTTAACCTGTTTTTTGTCTTTTTAACTTTGCTGAACAGCAGATTTGCTGTTTCTACCCTGCTGTCAATGATCTCCTGTTTTCTTTCTTTAGTCCATCTTTTGGCTGATATATTTGCGCCTGCCAGATGAACAATATAATTGGCAGTTTAGACGGCCTCCCTGTCAATTTCATTTTTTCCGGGATTCCAGATATAGGTTTGTATATCAGGGAGAGGATTTTTGCTTCTGCTTAATACAGCCACCTCATAGCCCTTTTCCCGGAGCTT
>PWPZ01000174.1 GCA_003556985.1 Bacteroidota bacterium | reverse complement strand
GTACCGTAAAAACGAAATAACCTCGTAATTTGCTGTGCCGGTAATGGAATCATCAATAAAAACCAAATCGACATCATATTTCACTGGTAATGATTTCACTTCAGCAAAAGAAGACCTCGCTTCAATTATTACTCTGTGGAAATGGTTAAGCATAAACCTTCGTATAATTGAAACTAAAACCACATCCTCGGAAATTATTAATGCACTTACCTTTTTCATGGCTTTTGTTTGTTTATGGTGGTTGTAGGATCTGCTTTTTTTCAACTCCAGGTTAGGATTAGTAAACCCAACGAAGATTAATGATTGTGTATTTACTTTGCTTTGATTTGATTTGCAGGTAATAATTTTCTCATAATTTATAAAAAGGTTAACCACTAATTTTATATTTTGCGGCTCCCGTCCACTAAAACAAACCTTCAGAATAATTCAGGAAACCTGAAATAGGTGGAATAGTATTAAGTACTTATACCTGAATATTTTCATAATGTTTCATTATGCAATATTTGGTTTTTTATAAATAAGGATAGGTTTTTTAACAGCCTTTGGAGCATCGTTTTATAATAATAATTCTTATACCCGTGGGGCTTATTTTGGCATCCGGCACGCCAAAGATTTATACGGATGGAGGCTCAGATCAGACTTCTGAAAAGAAGCATAAGCCTGTGAAGTCCGAAGCCCATTAGTCTTTAGCTAATGGGTAGTTCACAATAATCTCTCATCAGCAAATGAGAAATACCCTCCCCCGGGCAACTATGATATGATCCAGCACAGCCATATCTAATTAGGATTTTTGTGTATCAAATTGTGCGTACAAAAAAACCACCTACTGTCAAAAGACTTTAAGTGGCTGTCTATTAAGTGGGCCCACCTGGGCTCGAACCAGGGAAATCAACACTATTCTTTCATTTTCTACCAAATAATTTATCCACTTTACGTTTTACTTGTTCATTTGGTATCCCTTCACCATTTTCCAATTGCTGCAAACCTTTTTTAATATCTTTTTTTTCCTGATCAGATATCATATCCCACCAATCAATATTTTTCTCTTTTAGGACAGTAAAATATTCCTGCACTTTCATGAGAATGGCCTCATCATCTGTTTCAACGATGAGCTTATGTAAATAATTTTTGATTTCTGCCGTGTTTGTATTCATAAATCTTCAGTTTTAGAAAATTTTAATACCATGCAACAAATTTAACGATTAATATCTAAATTTATTTGCATTTAAAGGATGCATCTTCTCCCGCTGGCTGTGATACACACATGGAGCCGTAATGAGGTTAGGGGTAGTTACATGGCAGGGAATTTTTTGGGTGGATTGCCTGGAAGTATGCTAAATAAAAAAGAGCTACAACTTCTTATCGCTGTAACTCTCTCATTTTGAAGTGGGCCCACCTGGGCTCGAACCAGGGACCCCCTGATTATGAGTCAGGTGCTCTAACCAGCTGAGCTATGGGCCCGGTAAACAAAACTGTTTATTTCATGTTTTGTTTTGGGACTGCAATATTACATATTTACAATTAATTTATTCCAATTTTATGGTCTTTTTTTATGACAAAAATCAAAATAATTCCATTGAGTGACAGACAGCCTGAAGCGATAATCTTTGATCTGGGTGGTGTACTCCTGAACCTTGATCTTCAAAAGACGATAGATGCCTTCCGTCTGCTGGGCTTCGATAATGTGGAAGAGAAGATGGCCAGGATATTTAAGCACAGCACGGAAGCAGGTGCAGCAGGGCTTTTCCAGCGCTACGAAACAGGACGGATAACCAGCGCTCAGTTCAGGGACACCATACGCGAACATGCCGGGAGATATATAAGCGATGAGGAAATTGACAGGGCGTGGGCAGCAATGCTCAGGGATCTTCCGCCGGTCAACATCAGGATTCTTGAAAAACTGTCCGCATCATACAAACTATACCTGTTAAGCAACACAAATGCCATTCATATTGAGACTTTGACCCAGAATCCGGGCAAGGAAAACGGCTTTCCCGGTCTTGTTAAGCTCTTTGACAAAGTTTATTATTCACATATCCTTAAAATGAGAAAGCCGGATGTTGAGATTTTTACCTATGTTATTGAAGATGCAGGCCTGAATGCGGAAACCACCCTGTTTATTGACGATTCGGCTCCCAATATTGAAGGGGCAAAAGAAGCGGGATTAATGACTGTCCACCATAAGAGAAACGCAGGACTGGATCAGATTTTTAAAACAGACTGAAACTTCAGGAAATCAGGAATAGCCGGCTTTTACCGGTACCGTTAGCCGGGCAGGATCAGTTATCAACCCAGTCGCCGCTTTCTTTTATAAGAGCGATGAGTTCCTCCAGTGCAGTTTCTTCCGAAACGTTGCGTTTAACCACCTCCTGTTTCCGGTAAAGGGTTACTTTACCCCTGCCTGATCCGACATATCCGTAATCAGCATCGGCCATTTCACCCGGACCGTTGACTATACATCCCATCACAGCAATTGTCAGTCCACGCAGATGGGAGGTCTTCTGCTTCACCGCAGCTGTGGCTTTACGTATGTCAAATGTAGTCCTGCCACAGGAAGGGCAGGAAATGAATTCGGTTTTGCTGGTCCTTACTCGGGCGGACTGCAGAAGTGAGAAGGAGGTGGAAACAGACAGGGCGCTTTTCCCGGGAAGCTTGTTTGACAGCCAGATACCATCTCCCATTCCGTCAATGAACAGGGGTGCGAAATCGGCTGCTGCCGCAATCTGAAAATCTTCATCATTGGCGGCATGGTACACTTTTTTGAATATGACGGGATTGGTGCATCCCTTTTTTTCGAGATGGGCAATGAATTGCATCATTTCGGCCGGGGGACAGTGAGATTGTGAAAGAGCCACAAAAACCACACGCCTGTCTCCGGCGACCCCGGCAAGAAGATCCACGGTTAATTCTTCTGGAGTTACCTGAAGAAAAATAAGTGAGGCGGCTGAAAACTTCCCCGAAATATACTGATCCTTGTTTACGAGGGGGATCATTCCCGCACCCTTCCTGCCATGGAAATGCTTAAGCCAAAAGGATGCTTCAACTATAATTTTGTTTGCTTCCGCCGGAAGGCGTTTTTCAGTTATCATTGATGCAAACTGATAGTCGGCCTCAGGAGCGATGCCATCAGGAGTACCTGCATCAGGAATGCCATCTTCACGAGCACTGACATCAGTAGTGTCGACCTCAGGAATGCCATCTTCACGAGCACTGACATCAGTAGTGTCGACCTCAGGAGTGCCACCATCAATAGCACTGCCTTCATCAGCGCTGCCTTCATGAGCCCCGCCATCAGAAATTCCACCTCCGGAAGTTCCGCCGGTTGTGATACCCGTCAGCTCTCCTATTACCACCGGCACCTGTCCTCCCCCGGTCTTCCCTGCCCTGAAAGATTGACGCGAAAACTCACTTGCTGGCATTTTGCCGTCGTTGGTTATTCCTTTATTTGCCTGATTCGTCTCCCGGGCCATAGTAATGTGTGTGATAAGCTTGCGGGCAACGGGTACTTCCTCTTGAGGATCCTCGGTAAGTGATACGCGTATTGTATCGCCGATCCCTTCCCACAGCAGGGTTCCGATGCCGGCGACCGACCGTATCCTGCCGTCCTCACCTTCCCCTGCTTCGGTAACGCCAAGATGCAGAGGGTATATAAGTCCTTCCTTCTGCATATTTTCTGCCATCATCCTGTTGGACTCAACCATTATGCGGGTATTGCTTGATTTGAGAGACACCACCACATTGTGAAACTCTACTTCTGAGCAAAATTGCAGAAATTCCATTGCTGAATTAACCATTCCGGCAGGTGTATTGCCATATCGGTTGATTATCCGAGGCGAGAGGGAGCCGTGGTTCACGCCGATCCGCAAGGCTGTTCCGTGTTTGCGGCAAATGGAGAGAAGGCGTGAAAAGGCGGTCCTGGCGGCCAGCAGCTCTTCACTGTACTCCGCATCCGATAATGCAGCTTTTCCCATACCCTGCGATATGCCATAATTGCCGGGATTAATGCGTACCTTATCGACTATCGTTGCGGCAATTTCGGCAATGGCGGGATTGAAATGAACATCGGCAACAAGGGGAATAAGGCAACCGGCGAGCTTGAGTTCCCGCTTGATGTTTTCCAGATTCTCCGCTTCTTTCTTATTGCGGACAGTCATGCGCACAATGTCGGCGCCCGCAGTGGCAATACGGAGGATCTGTTCTACTGTGGCCCGGGTGTCGGAAGTGGGGGTGCTGGTCATTGTTTGCACTCTTATGGGATTGGAAGCTCCTATGCCCATATTACCAACCCTCACTTCCCTGGTGGTTATTCTATTTTTGATCATTCCCCGAACTCCCATTCAAATCCATCTTTCTTGTCCTTTACAACTATGCCAAATTCCGACAGCTCATCGCGTATCCTGTCAGACAGTTCAAAGTCTTTTTTCTTTTTCACCTCAAGGCGGATATTCAGTAACAGTTCAACAAGCCGGGCAGAAAGGTCTTCCGTCTCCCGGTCTCCCTCCTGCTTTAAACCAAGCACATCAAATATGAAGGTGCGGAACAGCCGGCGAAGCTCTTCCAGGTCGTTTGCGCTGACCGAGTCATTTCCGGCAAGAGTTGTGTTGATATACCTGGCGGCATCAAAAAGATGGGCTATCAGTACCGGACTGCCCAGATCGTCGTTCATGGCCCGGTAAGCATTTTGTTCAAATTCACCAATGTTGAAGCTTCCGGCATCACCCGGTTCCATTTTGTCCAGTGCGTTCACAGCCCCCATAAGCCTTGCCAGACCCTTTTGGGCGGCGCCAAGTGCTTCATTTGAGAAATCAAGGGTGCTGCCATAATGAGCCTGGAGCATGAAGAATTTTATGGTCATGGGACTGTAGCTTTTTTCAAGCAGTTCATGACTTCCCGCAAACAGTTCTTCCAGCGTGATAAAGTTGCCGAGAGATTTCCCCATCTTCTGTCCGTTGATGGTCACCATGTTGTTGTGCATCCAGTACCTGACGGCATCTGATCCGGTGGCGGCGACCGACTGGGCAATTTCACATTCATGGTGGGGGAACATAAGGTCCATTCCTCCCCCGTGGATATCAAAATGGTCGCCCAGATATTTTTTGCTCATGGCAGAACACTCCAGGTGCCACCCGGGAAACCCTTCGCTCCATTTTGACGGCCACCTCATGATATGTGCAGGGTCTGCTTTCTTCCATAATGCAAAGTCAACGCTGTTCCTTTTTTCCTCCTGCCGTCCGAGCTTTCGTGCATCACTTACCATATCTTCCAGTACCCGCCCGGAAAGCTTACCGTAATGGTGATCCTTGTTATACCTGAGCACATCGAAATAAACCGAACCGTTTGATTCGTAGGCATAACCTTTTTCAATGATCTTTTCAGCCATCACCTGCTGTTCGATTATATGGCCGGATGCCCTTGGCTCAATGGAAGGGGGCAGAATATTGAGGGCATTCATGGCTTCATGGTACCGGTTGGTATACTGCTGCACCACTTCCATAGGTTCAAGCTGTTCAAGCCTGGCTTTCTTGAGTACCTTGTCCTCACCCTCGTCGGCATCACTCTCCAGATGCCCGACATCGGTAATATTTCGAACATACCGTACTTTGTAGCCGAGATGCTTAAGGTACCTGAACAATAAATCATAAGTTACCGCAGGGCGGGCGTGGCCCAGATGGGGATCGCCGTAAACGGTGGGGCCGCACACGTACAACCCTACATGCGGAGGATTCAGGGGTGCAAAAAGTTCCTTGCTGCGGGTTAGAGTATTGTTTATAAAAAACTGATTATCCTGGTATTTAGTCATTGAACTGGGTTTAATACAGGCAAAATTAAGATAAAGATAGTAAAGTTCATAGCATTAC
>PWPZ01000097.1 GCA_003556985.1 Bacteroidota bacterium | reverse complement strand
ATTTTCGAAATTTTCCGGAAATACCCGCAGGAAGCAGCCCGACTCAAACCGGGAAGCATAATGTAGCAGGTTCCATCAGAACTGTAGGTGTATATAAATTAACTGATGAGCGGTCTACTCGCCTTTTTTCTTTTTTTGTCAGCCGGTGCATTCATCCATGCTGCGGATGACAAAGGAGTTGTAGCCGGAAGGGTTTATGACATACAGACGGGTGAACCCCTGCCATCGGCCAGCATTGTTTATGGCCGCGGGCAGGGGACCACTACAGGCAGTGACGGGAAATACGCAATAAGCACCGGACCGGGAGAAGTGAACCTTTCCTTCAGGTATGTGGGTTACAAATCTGTTGCCGTTAGAGTAACTGTTCTGTCTGCTGATACTGTTTTCCTGGACGTGGGTCTTGAATATGATGTGGCAGAAATTGACCAGATAGTGGTTAGTGCCGGTAAGGCAGAGCAAAGACTGTCAGAACTCACAGTGTCGGTAAATATTATTAAGCCCGAAGTTTTTACCGACTCGCATATTACTGACCCTGCAGAGCTGCTGAACAAAATACCCGGAATAGAGGTCATTGACGGACAGGCCTCTATAAGGGGAGGAAGCGGATTTAGTTATGGTGCGGGAAGCAGGGTGCTTGCTCTGATAGACGGATTACCCGTGTTATCGGCCGATGCCGGCCATATAAAATGGCAGTTCCTTCCACTGGAAAATATTTCCCAGGTTGAGGTTATCAAGGGTGCATCCTCAGTTTTATATGGTTCGTCTGCTCTTAACGGGGTTATAAACTTCAGAACCGCCGAAGCAGGAAATAAACCCGATACAAGATTTTATGCCGAATCAGGTGTGTTTGACCGGCCCTCAAGGAGCAACTGGGTATGGTGGGATTCTCCCAGGACTTTTCACAGCACATCTTTTTCTCATATTCAACGAACCGGCAACACCGATCTTTCTGCTGCCCTGCATCTTTTGTACAACAGTGGTTACAGGAAGCTCAATTATGAAAGGCTGGGAAGAGTGAATTTCAGAATCAGGCATGACAGCAGGAATGTGGGAGGATTGTCATACGGAGCCAACCTTAATGCAGGCATGACCAGGACTATCAACTTCCAACTTTGGGAAAATGCGTGGGAGGGAGCGCTGAAACAGGACGAAAGTACTGCCAATCAGCTTGACGGTAATCTCATCACTTTTGATCCTTTTATAAGCCTGAAAAAAGAGGATCGATACAGCCATGATCTTCGCACCCGTCTGCAATCATCCGAAAATATCTATCCCGATGCAGAATACAATAACAGCAATGCTCTTTCTTTCCTTGCAGAATACCAGTTCCGGTACAAATTATCTGAACCGCTGCATTTGAATGTCGGGGTAATTGAAAACTACAGCCGGATAATATCCCGGTTCTATGGTAACCACAAGTCTTTGAACCTGGCCGGATATGCACAGGCAGATGTTGTTCCTTTAGAAAAATTAAAGATCGTGGCCGGTGTGAGGCTTGAATATAATTCACTAAACAATATAAGTGACGGGGTTGTTCCGCTGTTCAGGGCAGGGGCGAATTACAGGTTGCTTGATTATACCTTTCTCAGGGCATCTTTCGGCCAGGGATACCGGTATCCTTCAATTGCTGAAAGACATGCTGCCACCACTGTGGGGTCGGTCAGGATAGTGCCAAATCCCTCTGTGCGGTCCGAATCGGGTTGGAATTCGGAACTTGGCATTAAGCAGGGTATTATAACAGATATAGTTAACGGTCAGATTGACCTGGCCCTGTTTTATTCCCGGAATAAAGATATGATAGAATATGTTTTCGGTATTTATCCGGTTCCGGGCCAGGAGTCCGTCGCTTACGGGTTTATGGCCGGCAATGTGGAGTATTCAAGGGTTTATGGCGGGGAACTTGAGTTTGTTTTTACCCGTGCTACCGGCAGGTTTCAGAATAATTTAAGCGGAGGATATGTGTTCATGTATCCGGTTGAATATAACCCCCAAACCGGTAAGGACAGGGATGTGTATCTTAAATACAGGCGTAAACATTCATTTAAATTATCACTGAGCAGTGAGTATGAAAAATTCATCGGCGGTTTCAGCCTGGAGGTGAGTTCTCAAATACTTAATATTGATGCTGTTTTTCTTCATCCTGATACAAGGGATATCATTCTGCCCGGATTTTATGATTACTGGCAGGAATCAGCAAAAGGGTATATGCTGATTGATCCGTTTATCGGTTATGCCATTGGCGATAAAATAAAAGTATCACTTGCAGTCAAAAATGTATTTAATACCGAATATATGGGACGTCCCGGGGATATAAGGCCCCACCGGAATTTCAGCGTAAGGCTGTCCGGGAACTTCTGATATTTACAGGTGGTATGATTAACGCAAATTATGTGAATATCCTGTTGTTTACCTGTTCCTGGATAGATGATTATCTCTTATGATTTTTATTCCGGGGATATTTGTGTTAATTGCTGGAAACTTTTTGCTTCCACCCGTTTTTTATGTATCTTTATGCTGCATATCAAAAAACCTCTGCATTTAATTGTATTTCAAAGCAAAACTATTATTTAGCAATGAGAAGCATTACCAGCCAAAAAAAGGAAAACAAATCTCAGCAGGCGCAATGTTGTGCAAAGAGATCGAAAATAGTTGCCGGCTGCCATGACTGAATTGTCCCGCTGAATTAAGCATTGGGCTAATTTATGGAATTTTCCAGATTCAATATTGTATCCCGGATAAAAGACTCCGGTGATTATTTTATTCTAAATGCCCTTTATGGCAGCGCCGACATTATGGATGAGAATGATTACAGGCGCCTGATGGAAGCGGGGGCAGATGATGCCGAATTTGCAGCAAGGGGATATCTGGTCGACCCTGAGATTGAAAATAGGCAGTTCAGGGAGTCATACCTGAATTTTCTGGATGAACGGGAAAGAGACGAAATTCAGCTGTTTTTTGTACCCGGTTATAACTGTAACTTTGATTGTTCCTACTGCTACCAGGATGATTATAATATAAAGGAACGGAGAATCAAGCCTTCTGTAGTCGATGCCTTTTTCAGATATATTGATACAAATTTTGCCCACCGGCAAAAATATGTGACCCTTTTCGGGGGGGAACCCCTTTTACCCGGTGAGGTTCATAAAACCAATACAGCCAATTTTATTTCCGCCGCCGCAAAACGGGGAATTGAAATAGCCGTTGTTACCAATGGCTACCACTTAGTCGATTATTTTGATATCCTGAACAGAGGGGGCATACGGGAAATACAGGTTACACTTGACGGCACCCGCGAGGTACATGATATGAGGCGACGGTTGAAAAACGGAAAAGGCAGTTTTGACAGGATAACCGAAGGGATAGGTCTGTTGCTCAGGAATGACATACCTGTTAACCTGAGGGTTGTTGTTGACAGGGATAATATGAGCAATTTACCGGAACTGGCCGAATTCGCCATTAAAAAGGGGTGGACCGCCTCTCATCTGTTCTCAACCCAGATTGGCCGGAATTATGAACTTCATAAGTGCCAGGAGAACAGCAAGAGGTTGTATTCCAGAATTGAGATGTATTCCGAATTATATAAAATGATAAAGGAGTATCCGCCAATACTTGAATTTCACAAGCCTTCATTTTCAGTGTCCCGGTCGCTTCATGAAACGGGAAAATTACCTGCGGCGCTGTTTGATGCCTGTCCGGGAACAAAAACTGAATGGGCCTTAGACTATACGGGAAAGATATATGCCTGTACAGCCACAGTCGGGAAAGAGGGGGAGGAGCTTGGAAATTTTTTTCCGGAAAGCTTCCTGGATAATGAAAAAGTTGACCGGTGGTCGGAGAGGGATGTTTTGTCAATAAAACAATGTCGTGACTGTAGCCTGAGCCTTTTATGTGGCGGAGGGTGTGCGGCCCTTGCTAAGAATGAAAGCGGCAGTATTTACAGTCCCGATTGCCGGCCGGTAAGAGAATTACTCGGAATGGGTATATCAGCATATTTCTGCGATCACGAATGACAAAGCTGTACAAAAAAATAACACTAAACAACATTCTTAATCTGATCAAAATGAAAGAAATTAATGCCAGTGAGTTCAATGATGTAAAAAGCAGCGGAAAACCGGTGCTGGTAGATTTTTACTCTAACGAATGCCCCCCTTGTGATGCCCTTGCTCCCAAAATGGATAATCTTGAGAAATTATTCGGGGAGGAAATTACTTTTGTGAAGATTTTTCGTCAGGGAAACCGGGAACTTGCCGAAAAACTTGGAGTCAGGTCATCTCCGACCCTGTTGTTTTACGAAAACGGCCGGGAAGTTTGCCAGAGGCTTACCGGGGGAATCAAGCGATCTGATATTATCAGGGAAATCAGCCATATGGCCGGGAAAGAAAAAACCAGGGAAATTCTCGGCGATGTTAAACCTGTTGTAACCGAGGCCGATGTAGCCATACTGGGTGCGGGCCCCGGGGGACTGACTGCAGGGTTGTACCTTTGCCAGGCTAAAGTAAATACCGTTTTGATTGATGTGGCGCTTCCCGGCGGTTATATGGCAACCACGCATATGATATCAAATTATCCCGGGTTTATCGATCCCCAGCCCGGTTACATGCTGTCCCACAACATGTCTGAGCAGACCAAAAGATGCGGAACTGTTTATAAGGTAGCGGTTGATGTTACCAGTGTTGATCTTGTCAGGAAAGAAGTAGTTATCGATGCCTATGAAACCATTAAAGCCAAAAAAATTGTCATTGCTACCGGCACAACACCGAGAAAGCTTAATATTCCAGGCGAGCAGGAGTTCATGGGCAACGGAATTTCATATTGCGCCACCTGTGATGCAAAATATTTTGATAATAAAGAGGTCATCATAATTGGCGGTGGCAATTCCGCCATCGAAGAATCGGCACTCATTTCAAAGTTTGCCTCCAGTATTACAATTATTCATCAGTTTGATAAATTACAGGCAAACCGTGAATCACAGGAAAAAGCTTTCGCCGATCCAAAAATATCATTCATGTTTGAACATGAACCCCGATCATTTTCCCGGAAAGGTGACAAGATGGAAGTTGAGGTGGAGGATCTTAAAACCGGCCGGCGCCGGACTATCGCAAAAGATGGTGTCTTTGTATTTATAGGCCTCGTGCCGAATCTTTCCATGTTTGCCGACAAGCTTGATCTTGATGAGTGGGGCTATATAAAAACCAACGAAGACATGCAGACCAGCATAGAGGGAGTTTATTCGGTTGGTGATATAAACAGCAAAAAATACCGGCAGATCACCACTGCAGTAGCCGACGGCACCATTGCCGCCATCGCAATTACCAGAGAGCTGGATTAAAGAAAAGTTACCTGCAGGATGCTGTCGGAAAACCATTGCAGGAATCACAGGGCTCCGGGTCAAAAACCTGTCAGGAAATTCAGCTCCTGATTCTCAACACTGGTTATTGCAGTTTTTTTTGGATTTACGCTGCGGCATTTGCCTCAGCAGGAGCCGGGGTCTGGTTCTGCCTTAGAAAGAATCCGGATTATTTTGCCGGTTCCCTTATGCGGGGAGATGTCTTTCAGTGGTGAAAGGTTAATAAGGCTCATTCTGACATGGTTTATCACATCTATATTATACAGGCCGGCACCATATTTATAGCAATTGTATATAACGGCAATTGCTGTTTTAAGGGTTTCCGATCTTACCCTGATTGTGATTATCTTTAACATGGCCGTCAGGTTCTTAAGGTTTGGGTTTTTATTAAAAGATTTAGCCGTCGGCAGCTTTAATTCAATATGTTATGATACTTGGTATTGATATTGGCGGAACAACCACAAAAATAGCCGGGTTCAGGAAAACCAGAGTATGCGGTGTAATATCGGTGCAGGCTGATGACCCTGTTACATCTGCCTCGGGTGCACTGGGAAAATTTACAGATGAGTATT
>PWPZ01000044.1 GCA_003556985.1 Bacteroidota bacterium | reverse complement strand
TTGTGTTTGTCCTTATGATTTTTGTGCCTCTTGCCTTTGCTGGGCGGGGCCTGTTTCCGGCATTACTTGTTTTTCTGGTTCTGCTGGCGGGATTTTTGCTGCTGGTTAAAAAATCGGCCAGGCTGGAAAGCAGGAGGAGGTATATCACTTCCCTGCTCGATATCAATATGAATGAAATTCAGGCTCTGAGGGGGAACTTCGGTTCATTTGATGACGGGGGTGAATTTATTGATCCTGATCACCAGTATTCTCTTGATCTTGACATATTCGGACCGGGCTCAGTTTTCCAGTATATTAACCGCTGCTGCACCCTTGGCGGAAAGGAACAGCTTTCCAAAATGCTGCTCATTCCCGGTAACGGTCCGGACATCATCCTGAAAAAACAAAAGACATTCCGGGAGTTGTCTTCCCGCATTGACTGGTGTCAGAAGTACATGGCAACCGGTATGATGTTCAAAGAACAGCCAGCCGACAGGTTGCATCTGCAAAACTATGTAAACTCTCCCTCACAGTTCACCAAAAATTCTTTGTTGTTGATTGCTTCCAGGGTTTTGCCTGCAATAACCCTGCTTATCCTGGCCCTTGTGGTAGCCGGTGTGCTGCCCTTTTTTGCGTTTGCCCTGTTGTTCCTGCTTCAGCTGGGAATAACAGGGGCTTTGCTGAAACGGATAAATGAAATTCACGGAATGGTTACCAGCAGACTGGAAACCCTGAAAAAGTACGGCAAGCTGCTTTATATTATACAGCAGGCCAATTTCGAATCCCCGCTTCTGAAATCTCTCCTGCGCCACCTGGTAACCGAACGAACCTATCCTTCAGGTCATATAAAAAAACTGGCGGGCATTGTTTCAGCCTTTGACAACAGGCTTAATATGATAGCCGCATTATTGCTTAACGGGTTATTTTTATGGGACCTGAACTGTGTTCTTTTTCTTGAACGCTGGAACCGCAAGCACCGTAAACAGCTGCCGGTATGGCTGGATTCTGTTGCCCGCATGGATGCTTTTATCAGCTTTGCTGTGTTCTCTTTCAATAATCCCGGGTATATTTTCCCCCGGCCCCTGAAAGAGGGGCCCGTAATAAATGCAGACAGCCTTGGGCATCCTCTTATAGCCGGAGAAGAAAGAGTTTGCAATGACTTTTCAATTGATGATAACGGAAGGTTTATCATAATTACCGGGGCAAATATGGCAGGTAAAAGCACATTTCTGAGAACAGCAGGAGTAGCTATGATACTGGCAATGGCAGGGGCACCGGTATGTGCTCAATCCTTCCGGTTCATGGTCATGGAGGTTTACTCAAGCATGAGGACCAGCGATTCTTTAACCAAACATGAATCCTATTTCTATGCGGAACTGAAAAGACTTAAACATCTAATTGAAAAAATTGCCCATGACAAACCTGTATTTGTTATCCTCGATGAGATACTTAAGGGAACGAACTCGTCCGACAAGCAAAAAGGATCAATGGCCATCATGGAACGGATGATCGCTATGAAAGCCACCGGGATCATTGCCACACATGATCTTTCCCTGACCTCTCTTGAAAAAAAGTATCCGGAACAGGTCACTAACAAATGTTTTGAGATCGGGATCGAGGGAGACAGGATCTTTTTCGACTACCAGCTCAGGGATGGAGTAACAAGGAAGATGAATGCCCTGCTGCTCATGAGGCAAATGGGGCTTCTCTCGGAGCAGAGTCTTGAAAAGCTTAAATCCGGAGACTGAGAATTCAAAGCTTATCCGTAATTCCTTAAATGGTCTGAAACCGTTATCTCCGGCCCTGTAAACCGAGCCGATAATCTTTTTCCGGCCGATGGCGGTAACCATTTGCAGGAACTGCAGATGAAAATCCGGTCCAAAGCCGGAAGGCGGCGACCTGTTTTCACGCCTGAACCTCTCGAAAAGAGGCCTGATTTAAAAAAACCAATCCTGCAGCAATTATACCGTACCCCTTTACCCGGCCGGGGGTTGTTGATTCCTTGTTGATAAACAAATTGTTTTCGGGGGCTACTTTTAATTATATTTGCAAAAATTTAAGGAGTAATGACTACAGCATATTCGGAAGACACCATTCGTACGCTTGACTGGAAGGAGCATATCAGGAAAAGACCAGGTATGTATATAGGCAAGCTGGGTGACGGCTCCTCACTTGATGACGGGATATACCTGCTAATCAAGGAGGTGTTCGATAATTCGGTTGACGAATACATGATGGGGTTCGGCAGGAACATAGAGGTGGATATTAATGAAAAGATTGTCACAATAAGGGATTACGGGAGAGGGGTACCCCTTGGCAAGCTGGTTGATGTGGCCTCAAAAATGAATACCGGAGCGAAATATGACTCACGGGTCTTCAAAAAATCGGTCGGACTTAACGGGGTAGGGATAAAGGCGGTAAACGCCCTTTCGTCAAGTTTTATGATAGAGTCGTTCCGCGATCAGGAAGGCAGGCTTGCCGAGTTTGCCCGTGGAGAACTGCTGGATGAGAAGGAGCTGTCATTTAACGGGCAGAAAAACGGTACCAGGGTAGTATTTACGCCCGATAATGAAATATTTGGCAAGTTCCGGTTCATTCCGGAATACCTGGAGCGTATGTTCAGGAATTATGTTTACCTTAATACCGGCCTGACGATTATCTATAACGGACAGCGTTTTAATTCGAAAAACGGCCTGCTAGATCTTCTGGAGGAGAATATGAGCTCCCCGGGATTATATCCGAGTATACACCTTAAAGGAACTGACATTGAAGTAGCTATTACTCACGGGAAACAATACGGGGAAGAGTATTACAGCTTTGTTAACGGACAGAATACCAGTCAGGGCGGCACACATCTTATTGCCTTCAAGGAGTCGCTGGTAAAGGTTATACGCGATTTTTACAAAAAGGATTTTGATGCTTCCGATATAAGGGCCTCGGTTATTGCTGCGGTAAGTATAAAGGTGGAAGAGCCTGTATTCGAATCGCAAACCAAGACCAAGCTGGGAAGCAGGGAGGTGGGGCCGGAAGGCCCTTCGGTGCGCAATTTCATAATGGATTTCCTTCGTAACGAGCTGGATAATTATCTGCATAAGCATCCTGATACCGCTGAGATACTGTTAAATAAAATTATCGAGTCGGAAAAGGAGAGAAAGGCGATTTCCGGCATCAAAAAGCTGGCACGGGAAAGGGCCAAAAAGGCAAATCTTCATAACAAGAAGCTAAGGGACTGCCGGGCACACTGGAATACCAATGATGAGAGACGGCTGGAAACCACCCTTTTTATTACCGAAGGTGATTCAGCAAGCGGCTCCATTACCAAGTCACGTGATGTTAACACCCAGGCGGTTTTCAGCCTGAAGGGAAAGCCTTTAAACACTTACAGCCTTACCAAAAAGATAGTCTACGAGAATGAGGAGTTCAACCTGCTCCAGTCGGCGCTCAACATTGAAAACGGCATTGAAGAGCTAAGGTACAACAATGTGGTGATAGCCACCGATGCCGATGTTGACGGGATGCATATCAGGCTGTTGCTGATTACTTTCTTTCTGCAGTTTTTTCCCGATCTTATAAGAAACGGCCATCTTTATATTCTCCAGACCCCTCTTTTCAGGGTTCGCGACAAGAAAAAAACCTTTTACTGCTATACGGAAGTTGAAAAGGAACAGGCAAAGAAGAAGCTGGGAGGCAAGCCCGAGATAACCAGGTTCAAGGGGCTTGGTGAGATATCGCCCGATGAGTTCAGGCATTTTATAGGAAAGGATATGCGCCTGGAGCCTGTGCAGCTCAAGAAGGAAGATATGGTTGAAGAAATGCTTGCATTTTATATGGGCAAAAACAGTCCGGAAAGACAGGAATTTATTATAGAAAATCTTCGGGTGGATGAAGATGTGGTAGAGATTGATCAGGTTTAAAATCAGTAAGCGGCTATAAATGGGAGAACAGGAATTTAAAGGAAATAACGGTAATATTGACCGGAATGGTGACGGCGTATCACGTGAGAATGATTTTCCAAAGATCATCAAGCTATCCGGAATGTACAAGGACTGGTTTCTGGATTATGCTTCATATGTTATACTCGAGCGCGCCGTGCCGCATCTGGATGACGGTTTGAAGCCGGTACACAGGCGAATTCTCCATGCCATGAAGAGGCTGGATGACGGGCGTTACAACAAGGTTGCCAACATAATAGGCTATACCATGCAGTACCATCCCCACGGAGATGCCTCCATAGGGGATGCCCTTGTGCAGCTCGGGCAGAAAGATCTGCTTATTGACACCCAGGGAAACTGGGGAAACCTCCTTACAGGTGATAGTGCGGCGGCATCACGTTACATTGAGGCAAGGCTTTCACCCTTTGCCCTTGAGGTGATCTTCAACCCTAAAACCACTAAATGGATATTGTCATACGACGGCCGTAACAAGGAGCCTCTGACCCTTCCGGTAAAATTTCCCCTGCTTCTGGCCCATGGGGTCGAAGGGATAGCAGTGGGACTGGCTTCGAAAGTGCTGCCCCATAACTTCAATGAATTGCTTGACGCCTCTGTCGCCCACCTGCAGGGCAAGGATTTTGAATTGTTTCCCGACTTTCCGGGTGGTGGTATGGCCGATTGCTCACGTTATAACGACGGTATCCGTGGCGGAGCAATCAGGGTAAGGTCAAGAATCACAAAACTGGATAAAAAGACGCTGGTAATTAACGATATGCCCTTTGGCAAGACTACCGGTACGGTTATAGATTCGATTTTGAAGGCCAATGAGAGGGGCAAAATCAAAATCAAGAAGATAGACGACAACACTTCCGACAAGGTTGAGATCCTGGTCCATCTGGGCCCCGGAATATCGCCCGACCGGACTATTGATGCCCTTTACGCTTTTACCGACTGCGAGGTTTCCATCTCTCCGAATGCATGTGTTATAGAGAATGACAAACCAAGGTTCCTGGGAGTGACCGAAATGCTTAAAATAAGCACTTCCAACACGGTTGACCTGCTGCGGCAGGAGCTTGAGATCCGGTTGTCGGAGCTGAGTGAAGACTGGCACATGTCATCTCTGGAGAAGATCTTTATAGAAAACCGCATATACCTCAGCATAGAAGATTGTGAAACGTGGGAGGCGGTTCTGGAAACCATAGACAGGGAGCTTGAGCCTTTCAAGGCGATGCTTGTAAGGGAGGTAACAACAGATGATATTATCCGGCTGACTGAAATAAAGATAAAAAGGATCTCGAAATATGATGCCTTCAGGGCCGACCGGCATATCAAATCAGTGGAGCAGGAGATCGAAGAGGTTAAGAACCATCTGAATAACCTGATACCGTTCGCCATCAAATATTTCAGGCAAATTAAGAAGAAATACGGGCAGGGCAGGGAGAGAAAGACGGAGATACGAAATTTCGACACTATTGAAGCCACCAAGGTGGCGGTAGCAAATGAAAAGCTTTATGTTAACCGTGATGAGGGTTTTGCAGGGACTGCGCTAAAAAAGGACGAGTATGTATGCGACTGTTCCGACATTGATGATATCATAGCTTTCCGCCAGGACGGAACCTACATTGTAACCAGGGTTGCCGAAAAACTGTTTGTGGGTAAGAACATAATCCATATAGGGGTATTTAAAAGGAATGACAAGCGGACGATCTACAATATAATATACCGGGACGGACTCAGCGGGACCACAATGATGAAACGTGCTCCCGTCAGTTCAATTACCAGAGACCGGGAATATAATATGACGAAGGGAACAAAGAACTCCAGAATCCTTTATTTCAGTGCCAATATAAATGGAGAGGCCGAGGTGGTTAAGGTTTACCTGAAACCAAAGCCACGCCTTAAAAATCTGGTTTTTGAGCTTGATTTCGGCTCGCTTGCAATTAAGGGTAAAAATTCGATCGGAAATATCCTCACCAGGCATTCTGTTCACAAGGTTGTGCTCAAGGAAAGGGGGGCGTCTACGCTGGGTGGCGCAAGGATCTGGTTTGATGAGGATAT
>PWPZ01000096.1 GCA_003556985.1 Bacteroidota bacterium | reverse complement strand
GAAAAATGGAACTTAAGAAATCCGACAAAGCTAATCTTGAAAAGAAAAAGGGATTGTTTCTTCAAATTGGAATGGTAACAGTGCTGGCACTGTTGCTGATAGCCTTTGAATGGACAACCAGGGAAGTTACTACAGGTCAACTTGGCGAGTTATCCGATGTGGTTATGGAAGAGGAGATCATACCCATAACCAGGCCGGAAGAGATTCAGCCCCCACCGCCTCCTCCACCGCCACAGGTTACCGAAACACTGGAAATCGTAGAGGATGACGTTGATATTGACGATGACATTTTCATTGATGATGTTGAAGCAAGGCCTGATACCCGCATTGATTTCCAGCAGATGGCAATTCAGGAAGAAGAAGAAGAAGAAGCAGAGATATTCTTCATAGTTGAAGACATGCCTGACTTTCAGGGTGGCGGTCAGGATGGTTTCCGTAAATACATTGCCGAGAACCTGCGTTATCCGCAGATTGCTGCTGAAAACGGAATACAGGGAAGAGTTTTCGTTCAGTTTGTTGTAAATGAAGACGGCACAGTTTCCGATGCAACAGTGGTAAGGGGTGTTGACCCGTCACTTGACCGCGAGGCGCTCAGGGTGGTAATGTCCTCACCAACGTGGACTCCCGGAAGGCAAAGAGGGGAACCTGTTCGCGTAGCATTTACGTTCCCCATTAATTTTGTTCTGCAATAAGACGGGAAATGCCTTAGTGAAAAGATTAAAAAACCCTGATAAAGTATCAGGGTTTTTTTGGCTTAATAGACATACAGGAAGAAATATGACATATATAGAAAAACCCCTGTCAACAGAAATAAAACAGGAAAAAGCCATACTGATCGGTGTAATCAATCAGGACCAGTCGCCGGAAGAGGTAGATGATTATCTTAATGAACTGGCTTTTCTTACCGAATCGGCCGGAGCAAGACCGGTGGAAAAGTTTATCCAGAGGGTTGACATACCTAATCCCCGGACCTATATTGGCTCCGGCAAGCTGTCTGAAATACAGGAATATGTTAATACCAACGAAATTGATCTGACAATTTTTGATGATGAACTATCAGCGTCACAGTTCAGAAATATTGAAAAAATACTTGGTTGCCGGGTAATAGACCGGACTAATCTTATACTTGACATCTTCGCCAAACGTGCCAAGACTGCTCATGCCCGCACCCAGGTAGAGCTTGCGCAGTACCAGTATCTTCTCCCGAGACTGACAGGCTTATGGACACACCTGGAAAGACAAAGGGGGGGTATCGGACTAAGGGGTCCCGGTGAAACCGAGATCGAGACCGACCGGCGTATTGTACGTGATAAAATTGCCAAACTGCAGCAGAGGCTGGAGAAGATCGACAAACAAATGGCAACCCAGCGCAAAAGCAGGAGCAGGATGGTAAGGGTTTCGCTGGTGGGCTATACTAACGTCGGCAAGTCAACCATTATGAACCTGTTGAGCAAATCGGCGGTTTATGCTGAGAATAAGCTTTTTGTAACACTCGATACCACTGTACGCAAGGTGGTAATTGGAAACCTGCCTTTTCTGCTTTCCGATACTGTGGGATTTATTAGAAAGTTGCCGCATCAGCTTGTGGAGTCGTTCAAGTCAACTCTCGATGAAGTCAGGGAATCTGACATACTGCTTCATGTGGTTGATATATCACATCCCAGTTTTGAAGAACAAATAGGCATCGTCAACCAGACTCTCCGGGATATGGATGTGGCCGACAAACCGGTATATATGGTTTTCAACAAGATAGACCAGTATAATCATGTTCCCAGGGATGAGGATGATCTTACCCCTCCGGGCAAAGAGAATATTAGCCTGGAGGAGCTGGAAAATACCTGGATGGCCAGGAACAACGAGCCCTGCATTTTTATTTCCGCCAAAAATAAAACAAATTTAGATCAGTTACGCAGGCTAATTTACGACCGGGCAAAGGAAATTCACGCCAAAAGGTACCCGTATGACAGTTTTTTATATTAAACCGGCTTTCAGCATATACTCGGCTATCTGAATTGTGTTGGTAGCCGCCCCTTTTCGCAGGTTATCGGCCACTATCCACATATTCAGTGCATTTAGGGCTGAGTAATCCCTCCTTATTCTGCCTACGAATACCTCATCACGGTTTTCAGTCATGGCCGGCATGGGATATTGATTGCTTGCGGGATCATCCAGCACGATAATTCCGGGCGACTGGCTTAGAATTCTTTTTACCCTGTCAATATCGTAATCCTGGTTGAATTCCAGATTCACCGATTCCGAATGACCGCCTGAAACAGGTACCCGGACAGCCGTGGCAGTAATGCCTATGGATTCGTCAGATAGAATTTTACGGGTTTCATTTACCAGCTTCATCTCTTCCTTTGTGTAGCCGTTGGGAGTGAATACATCGCACTGTGGAATACAATTCTTGTCAATCACGTAATTGTAGGCCTTTTCTCCCAAAATTCCCTGCCTTTCATCTTCCAGCTGACGGACAGCCTTCACACCGGTTCCGGTAACTGACTGGTACGTGGATACAACCAGACGTCTGATACCTATTTCTTTATGAAGAGGAGCTACCACCATAACCATCTGGATGGTTGAACAATTTGGATTGGCTATGAGCCGGTGACCCTTTGTCAGGAAGGTTCCGTTCACTTCGGGCACTATCAGGGGAATCTCCGGATCCATCCTCCAGGCTGAACTGTTATCGATAACAACCGACCCGTTACCGGTAAACCTTTTCGCCCACAAAAGCGACATTTCTCCACCTGCAGAAAAGAGGGCCAGATCGGGCTTAAGTGCAAGAGCATCTTCAGGAGTAACAACTACAGCAGATTTTCCGCCAAATTCAATTATCTTTCCGGCAGAACGTTCAGAAGCAACGGGTATCAACTCTTCAACCGGGAAATTTCGCTCCTCAAGTACCTTTAACATAACACCGCCAACCAGTCCGGTGGCACCAACAACAGCAACTCGCATATCAGAATAATATTTACAGATTAATACTAATGGCAAAAATACGGCATATGTGGTAAATTGTCACAGTTACGTTTCAAAATCACCCCAAATCATAAATCTATATATTTTTTACAACTTTATGTTATATATTTAACATGATTCACGCTTAATTTTATTTTTTGTAACTTATGCAAAAAGCTTATTTCCAATTCGGAAAGATGTTAGTAAAAGGATTGTTTTTTGTGCCGGACTGCTGTCTTAACGCTACTGCAATAATTAGCGCTGCTGCAATTTCAATTTTAAGCATTGCCGGCGTAAACCCTGATTCAGCAAGCTTTGATGCAGAATACCCAGCTGCAATATACCCTGCCGCTTTAAGTGCCGCTGTCCCGTCTGTTTTTGCTGACTCTGCAGAATTGAGTGCTGCTGTCCCGTCTGTTGTTGCTGACTATGCAGAACTGAGTGCCGCTGTCCCGTCTAATTTTGCAGTCTCTGCCGGACTGGATGCCGCAGTCCCGGGCATAACGGAAGGCCTTGTAACTTCAGGTTCTGCAACGATGAGCACTTCTGAGGTTTTTCCCGGCACCAGCGATACCATTGCGGCTAAAGCATCTCCGTTTGATGTGGTTATAAATGAGATTATGGCCCGCCCCGCCCCATCGGCACAACTGCCGGAAGCAGAATATATAGAATTGTATAACCGTTCCCCTTACCCGGTAAATTTACAAAACTGGACAATTACCGTGGGATCGACCTCAAGGGTCATTACCGGCGACAGAATAATGGAGCCGGGGGATTATCTGCTGATCTCTCATGAAAAATATAAGCCCCTGCTGAGGCAGTTTGGTCAGGTTGCCGGAATTGCTTCTTTCCCCGTTCTGGCAATGGGAGGTCAGACAATAGTGCTCCGCGACCAGGAAGCAAATGTGATCTCGGCAGTCAGGTATTCCGACAAATGGTATGGCAACAGCCTTAAAGAATCGGGAGGATGGTCGCTTGAGCAGATCGATCCGTTCAATCCCTGCGGCGGCGGAACGAACTGGAGGGCCTCAAATGATCCCCGGGGAGGTACTCCCGGCCGGACTAATTCGATCAGAAGCGATAACCCCGACTACCGGTCCCCCGCAGCGGTCAGGGCAACCACTCTATCGCAAAGCAGTATAAGACTCCACTTCAGTGAATCAATGCATCCTGAGGCGGACTGGCTTCCGGGGCAGTTCTTTGCGGAAGGGCCCGGTCACCCTCTTTACTCGATCCCCGTAAAACCGTTTTATGATGCGGTCGATCTGCATTTTGGAAGCTTGTTTGAAGAAAACACGATATACTTATTAAATATAGATGGCGGCAGACTGTATGATTGTGCAGGAAACAAAATCACTGCCGGCAATACGGAAATAAGGTTTGCTCTCCCCGGAACGCCGGAGCGAAATGATATAATCATAAATGAGATTCTTTTCAATCCCCTTCCAGGGGGAGCAGGGTTCGTGGAGCTTGTTAACACAACTGCCCACAGAACATTTGATCTGAAAAGCCTTGTCCTCTCAGGAATAAGGGAGGGCCAACCGGATCGTTCATACATAATAGCTCCCGAAGGATACCTTTTCTTCCCGGGCGAATATCTGGTACTTACAACCGACCCGGAAACGGTAATGGATCATTATTATTCACCCTGCCGCAACTCTTTTGTAACAATGGACAGACTGCCTCCGATGCACAATGAACAGGGAACCATTGCTATATCCGGCCTGCAGATGGACTTGCTGGAAGAAATGAGTTATACATCCGATATGCACTCTCCCCTTCTTGTAAACAGAAAAGGCGTTTCTCTTGAAAGGCTCAGCTTAAGCCGGCCGGCCTCAGATGCATCCAACTGGCACAGCGCAAGCGAGACAGCGGGGTTTGCCACTCCCGGCTACAAAAATTCACAGGCACCCGGTACTATACCCGCCGAATCGGTATCTCTTACTGTAGAGCCGAAAGTATTCTCCCACGGCAGCAGTGACCATGAATCAATAGAAATTAATTACAATCTTGAAAACCCAGGATATGCTGCCACCATTAACGTCTTCGACTCACGGGGAAGGCTTGTAAAAAGACTTGTAAGAAACGAACTTCTGGGCTTCTCGGGCAAATATTACTGGAACGGGCGCAATGAAGCAAATTCCATTCCCCGGCAGGGTATATATATTATAATGATGGAATTATTTCATCCTGACGGGGAAGTCAGAAAATTCAAGGAACCGGTAGTCCTGACATGGTAACAACCCATATACGTAAGCTGCCCACGCAAATTTAAAGCACTATTCCGGGGTTATCAGTAAGATATCCGAATCTTTCCTGGAAAGCAATGGCTGATAAAAATTAAGCTGGACCCGCATATACCGCGGCTTAACCATAAAAGTAAAAAGGTTATAAGGAGGCAAGTATTTCCTTCATTATAACGGTCATATCAGGCTCTGCGCGTTCTGCAGCCTGTTTAACATCCTCCAGGGTAACCTTGACGATCCTGCCGGGCACCCCAAGGTCGGTTATGATAGAAATGGCAAAACAACGCAGGTCCATTTGCCTGGCTGCTATAATTTCAGGTACGGTTGACATTCCTACCGTATCGCCGCCAATTATCCTGAAATATTCGTATTCTTTAGGTGTTTCCAGCGCGGGACCGGTAACGCCGACATAACAACCCTGATGCGCCTTTATATTATGCTTTCGTGCTATTGACATTGCAGCTGAAATCATCTCATGGTCATAAGTCTCGCTCATATCGGGAAACCGCGGTCCGAACTCTTCGTGGTTCTGGCCTATCAGCGGACTGGGCAGGAGGTTGATATGATCGTTAAGCACCATCAGGTCGCCAATCTCATATTCTGGATTAACCCCTCCGCTGGCATTTGATACCAGCAGATATTTGATGCCAAGGAACTTCATAACCCTTACGGGGAAAGTAACTTCCCTCATTGTGTAACCCTCATAAAAATGAAACCGTCCCTGCATGGCTACTACCTTTTTTCCGGAAAGTTCACCGAAGATCAACCGCCCCTTATG
>PWPZ01000065.1 GCA_003556985.1 Bacteroidota bacterium | reverse complement strand
TATTATTTCCGGCTAACCACATTCATGGCGGAAAGCATATTGCCATAAATGGAATTCAGTTCGGAAAGGTTTTGGCTAAGTTTACTCATCTCTTCCTTGTATTTCTCGGTTTCCTGCACGGAGGATTTAAGATCGCTGCTTATTTTGCCAAGGTCATTATAAAGGGTCTGTGATCCCTTGAGATAGTCGTTATTGTTCTGGAGCTGAAGCTCATACACTGCATTAAGTGCATAAAGGTTCTTGTTCAGGGAGCCCAGATTCTCACCGATATTTTTATTGCTCTCGGTAATACTTGAGTTGTTGTGGCTCACAGATTCATTGAGGGCGTTATAGGATTCGGAGAGCTTCGAGGTCGAATTTTCCAGGATTTCAGCGTTTTTCCGGTAAGAATCAGAAAGACTGTCCACGTTCCCCTTCAGATTTCTGGATGAACCTTCGAAAGACTCGTTGAGTGAATTCAGGGAGCCGGCAGCATTCCTGATGTTTGATACATATTCGTTGGTTGCCAGTCCGGCATCAGAAATGTCGGCCAGTTTTGAAGTTGTGAGGTTAAGATTTTTCAGCCCCTGGCCCAGCTTTTCAAAAAGATCAGGGGTGATCTCTGCACTCTGGATCATCTGGTCAAATTTTGCCAGGGCAGCTCCGCCATCGCCTGAATAGTTCCCGGCAGGCAGGGATGATCTGTTGTGGTTGTGCTGGCGTATTGCATTCATATCGTCCTCATCTCCCTGCATACCTGCCAGCTCCGGATATACCAGAGTCCAGTCAAGTTCTTCGTGCAGAGGCTCAAAAGCAGAAAAGAAGAATATCAATGCCTCAACACTTAGTCCCACTGTGAGCATTATTCCTGCACCCGGCCAGTGCTGGATCTTGAACAGGGCACCCATAATCACAATGGAGGCGCCGATACCGTACATTTTGGCCATGAAATTTTTCCAGCCCGAGCTATGAACTAATTCTGCAAATTTCATACGTAATTGTTTAGATTAGATTATTGGTCCTATTAACCTGAAGACCACTTGTTAAATTTCGTTAATTAATAATTATAACGGCTTTTTTGGTATAGTGTTATATTATTCCGGACAAATTTTATCAGTTACCCAGATAATCACGTACATTTCTGAAGCCAACATATGATTTTGCAGTATCCTGGTATTCATATGACCGGGTGCTTACCTGAAGGTAATATGCGATATCCTTCCAGGAACCTCCCCTTATAACTTTTCTTTTCAGGGCGGGGGGGTCATCGGGCAATGCATTGTACTTGTAGTTGGGATTCATGTCGTGTGAGAAGGTATAGAAAGATTCATCGTACGCATTTTCAGTCCACTCCCCCACGTTGCCTGCCATGTCATACAATCCGAAGTCGTTAGGCTCGTACGAGGCAACCGGCGCCGTATAAAGCCATCCGTCGTCAGTATAATTGCCACGCATAGGTTTGAAGTTTGCAAGGAAACACCCTTCCATGTTCCGGGTATAAGGCCCTCCCCAGGGATACATTGACAAAGGAATGCCTCCGCGGGCTGCATATTCCCACTCCGATTCAAGGGGCAGCCTGTAGTTTTGCACAAAACCCTGTCCCCTGCGGGAAAGATGCTGGTTAAGCAGGTTGGTTCTCCATATTCCAAAGGCCATTGCCTGTTTCCAGCTGACGCCTACCACAGGGTAATCATCATAGGATGGATGCCAGAAATACATGTTGGCCATCGGCTCATTGTATGAATATGTGAAGTCATGGATCCATACCAGCGTGTCGGGGTAAACGTTCACCACATCACGGAGCACAAATGATGACCGGTTAACGATGGGCACCTCTTCCCCGAGCTGGTTGAAAACCGTGCCTTCGTACTGCTGTGTCTCCGGATTCCAACGGTTGGAGCGGCGTGCGGCCTGCTCATAGTCAACCCAGAAATATTCATAGTTAAGTTTTCTGGTATCCAGTTCCCTTCTGCCCCAGAAGCGCTCTTCGACCGGATAATAAAGCTCTTCCAGAATATCGTATATTTCTTCATCGCGCATATCTATGCGGGCATCCCAGTTAATCCGGGGCTGATCCAGCGGCCTGTCGAAAGCATCTTCCATAATGAGAAACTCATCAAGCTGCTCCCCAAGCAGACTTCTCATAATTGAGTCTCTGACATAATGCACGAACTGGCGGTACTTATTATTGGTAATTTCGGTTTCATCCATCCAGAAAGCGCTGACTGAGATGGTTCGCGAAAAGGCGTTCTGGGCAAAAATCACGTCCTCATCACTGGGGCCCATAACAAAACTTCCCTGAGGAATGAATACCATACCGTATGGATCGGGTTCGTACCAGCTTTTTCTTCCCTGAACCCCTACAAGTTCTCCGCTGGGGCCTCTGCCACATCCTGAGAGAATAACTGCGGCAAGCGTAACTAAAAAAACAGCTCTTTTCATGTGATTATGTTTTGTTTATTAAAGTCAGACAAATATCCATGCATGATCGTGCGGGCAGTGCATATTTTTTGAATGGACGATTCATTTATTTAATTACTTTTTTATAAAATTCTGATGCTCCGGTATCTTTGTGGACCGCGATCAGTGCCGAGATCAAAACAATATCTCAACATCAGCTCGTGGGTACCTTTATTATGCTTTCTGATTCCGGTTACCGAAAAATCATGGGAATAGCCTATGTGAATGTCGCCGAATATTTTAATTCCTGCAATTCCTACTATTGATGACCCGACCCGGTAAGATAGTCCGCCCCATATCTTATTGTCATAATCCAGTATCGCTCCCAGGTTGAACTGGGTGATAACTCCGTCGGAATGAATGTTAAGTGCGGGAAGGAAACTGTAATCAGGATTTCTCAGACTGAGTGAGTATCCGGATGTAAGGTAATACTGACGCCTTAGAAAAGGAGTTGCCTGGAGATTATATTCTATGGTTGACTGGTTAAGGTGAGTGGAGGAAATACCGACGTAATAATCATCGGTATAGTAGAACAGTCCGGCTGAAAAATCGGTTGTAAAGGTATTCTCATTACCGGCCGGTATTGACTGATCACCTGTGGTGCTTCCGCCGGGAATAATCCATTCGGCTTCGAGAGAAGAATTTATCATGCCGAACCCGAATCCCAAACCAAGCTTTCCGGCTCCTGCATCCATTCTGTATGCATACGACAGGTTAAAGCTCAGGTTGGTCTCAAATCCTATCTCGTCACTAAGTATGTGAACCCCTGCGCCATGATCAGCACCAAGTAAGCGGAACGGTGAATTGGCGGAGAATACGGAAGAAACCGGAGCACCTTCAAGATCCATCCATTGCTGGCGGTTAATGGCGGTTGCACAGATTGCATTCTTGCTTCCCACGTATCCGGGGTTGTACATCATAATATTATACATATTTTGACTAAACTGGGGGTCTTGTTGCGCAAGACCCGGAAAAATGTGCCAGGTGAAAAAAATTGGCCATAAAATTTTTTTCATATTAACTAAACCGGAGACTTTCCTGATTTATTATGTGGATTTTAAGATAATTTAATAAAATGTACCGTGTAAAGTAAATAAAAAATTAATTCTCCACAAACTTGTTGTATGTTCTCCGTTGTTATTTAATATGTTGTCACTTATACTGACAGTGTGGGGTTAAGGTTTCCTTTTTATTGAAAAAAAAATCGGGGAAATTTTATATAACCTGCAAAACAGGTGCTATACAGGCACATGCCATCATTGGTTATTTATCTTTTTAAAGTTCTGCCACCACCGTTCCGGCACTTCCTGCATACAGGCTTTCTGGTAATCTTCATATGAGCATGCCACCATCAGGCTTGAAGGTAGTTTTGAGGAAGGAACCTCCATCCACCATCTTTCACTTTTGTTGCTTTTGAAAAAGTTAATACTGGTATCCGGTCCGGAAAGATGTACAATATAACTGGTACAGTCTTTCGCCGGATTGAAAGGATACTCATCTTTTCTTTTGTAGAAGCCGTCAATAAAGTACCAGGCGGCATGAGCCGCCTGGTGGGCAGTGTGAAACCGGTTGTCGAATTCTGCATGCCAGTCGAATAGTGCAATGCTGCTTAGTCTTTCGCTTTTCCCTGCATACCAGGCAAGCTGGCAAACCTCTTCTCCTGCCAGTCCGTTGGGTGACGGAAAAATTGCGGCAGGGGCGTCAGACTGCCTTATTGACGACATACTTATCATAAGCAGGTCCGTATCGCGGATTACGGGTTCCATTTCTGCAATGTTCTTCCTGACAACCCCGAGCCTGAAAGCGTCAAAAAGCAATTCTTCAAGAAGGATGGTTTCTCCTTCTCCTGCAAAATAGGTCTGATAGCCTATGTTGCTGTAGTTGAAAAGGTGATTGGAACGGGAGGAAATTATTTTGCTGAGATACGATTTGATCCTTATATCGTCATAAAAGCGAGGCGTCAGTCCGGGCTGACTGTCGATTGCCGTAAGATTAACCGTCTTTTTGTTTTTTTCATATGCCGTGAACATTCCAAGTGTCAGGTCACGGGTGCCTCCAAGAAGAAGGGGGATGGTTTTGTTTTCAAGCAGCAGGGAAAGTACATCACGAATGGCGGCAAGGGTGTCATCGGTAGTGTTCCCCGTCCTCAGGTTACCAAGGTCGGCGATTTTCATCTCTGTGCCGGGGCAGGTTAATCCGTACAGGCATTGCCTGGCCTGATTAGCAGCATTGCAACAGTTGTCCTTATGAATGTTGCGGTATTCCGAAATACCCAGTATGGCAATATCGGCTTTTTTCCAGTCCGGAAAATCCCCTGAAGGCAAATGTTGCCGGACCCTGGTCCCGAAAGCATTTTTTTCTCCCAGTACATAACCGGGATCGACAGCAGCCGGTTCAAAATAATCTTTTATTTCCATGAAATATCCATTCAAAAGATTTTATATCAGCTGGCAGGATTGATCATGGATATTTGACCTTATGGCCGATCCCGCATGCTATTTCAGAATACTATTATATGTTCGCCGGATGTGGCAATGACTTTGGATCCTATTTTTTTTGCTGATTTTTCCTGCCGGCAGGTTTACTTTTTGCCGTTTTGCTTTTGACCGCTTTGCCTCCTGCGGCTTTACTTTTTACCGTTTTGCTTTTGACTGTTTTGCCTCCCGCGGCTTTACTTTTTGCCGTTTTGCCTTTAGCAGGTTTTCTTTTTGCCGGTTTCCCCTCGCTGGTCTTAATGATCTCCAGGCACTGCTCGGCAGTCAGCTCTGCAGGGTCAACGTCTTTGGGTATTTTATAATTTTTGCTATCGTAGGAGATGTAAGGTCCCCACCGTCCTTTCAAAATTGCCAAACCCTCCGGGCTGTCAAATTCCCTGATGATTTTCTCCCTTTCCGTTTTGCGTTTTTCTTCTATCAGTTCTATGGCCCGCTTTAGTTCGACGGTATATGGATTGTCAACATCTTTTTTAAGTGATACGAATTTATTGTTATGGCGTATATATGGGCCAAATCGGCCTATGCCCGCCACAACCTCCTTGTCTTCATATTTGCCCAGCTGTCTGGGGAGCTTGAAAAGCTCAAGTGCCTGTTCAAAGGTGATTGTCTCCAGCCGCAGATCTTTTCTCAGGGCGGCGAATTTTGGTTTTTCCTCACTGTCAGAATCGCCTATCTGGGCCATTGGGCCATAGCGTCCGATTTTCACAAACAGGTTTTTGCCACTTTCAGGATCAACTCCAAGATACCTTTCGCCCTTATTCCTTTCCGATGTTTCAAGGGTTTCTTCCACTTTGCCATGGAAAGGGGCATAAAATTCATCTATCATATCCGGCCAGGAAAGCCTGCCCTCGGCAATATCGTCAAATTCCTTCTCTACCTTGGCGGTGAAATTGTAATCGAGTATATCATTAAAATGGTCCATCAGAAAATCGTTGACCACCATACCTATATCATTGGGAAATAGTTTTGCCTTTTCCGAACCCGCCATTTCGGTTCGTGTCTCCTCTTTTAAATTATTCTTATTGTCAAGTTCTATAACCTCGTATTTGCGGGGAGTGCCGGGCCTGTCCTCCTTCTCCACGTAACCCCTGTTCTGGATGGTTGAAATCGTGGGGGCATAGGTAGAAGGCCTTCCTATACCCAGCTCTTCAAGTTTCCTAACCAGGCTGGCTTCGGTATATCTGGGGGGATGCTGGGTGAACCTTTCGGTGGCGGTGATTTGACGGGC
>PWPZ01000211.1 GCA_003556985.1 Bacteroidota bacterium | reverse complement strand
CCATTAAGCAGTTCATTCCCTATTGTAACCAGTTCGACTATCATTTCTTGTTTAGTGTTATTACTTATCCGGGCACATCTTTCCGGATCCAGGTGCCCCTAAATCGCAAGCTGCGGGAGCCCGCCGGTTATCAAGATCAGAGACGGGTCCGCCGCCGGTATTGCCCGGTGAGTTATTTGTGACTACATTGAGGCGTGTAATGATCTTTGCCATATCCCTTCCAAAGGGTGTATCGGTGCCGGTCTCAAAGTGATAGCCCCATGCCTGATAAAATTCATCGATAACTCTTCCCCGGGGACTGAATTCAGTGCACAGGGCCACAACATCCCAGGCAGTGTCGTCGACTATGTATGCGCCGTAATTCTGAAAAGCCCGTGCCAGTATCATAGCCGGACCGTCATTGCCCGTTTCAAAATTCATTGATTCCAGATCCAGATCAGGTTGAAGAGCAAGTAATGCACCCATGCGGCATTCATATTCAGGAGTTCCCTCTGTTCCGTAAACTCCAGGGGCATATCCATCAGCAGCCGGTGCCGGCCATCGTTTTCCCCCGGTTTCTTCATCATAATAAAGATATTTGGCAGCATATACATTAATTTTCATTGCATGCCTTATTATCCCGCCGGGAGCGAGCTCCCCGAGCCTTATTGTCCCGCCGATAGCCGACATGCCGCTACCTCCATGCGCACCGCGTATGCCCTCATCGTTGATATTCACATCGGCAAAGGTGTATCGGGATGTACCATAGCCGCCTGCTTCACATCTGGCAAATGGTTGTGTCTGCTTGATAGTGACTCCGTCTGGCATCAGAACCGCCAGTCCCGAATTAGGCGTCAGTCCCAGCCAGTTTTCGCTGTTGATTACAAAATCATCAGGGATAGGAGCTTTGAAAATCTCCGGGCCCTCCTTCGGACACCTGTCCCTGTCCCTGTGCCAGGCTGCATTGTTTGTGTAGACCGGGGTAAGCGGAGCCTCAGGTGTAAGTATCAGATAGTCTTCGTCAGCAGTCATTCCCGCCTCGCCGGGAACTCCGATCCCGGCCTCTTTATATGTGGCATCATGATGGATGGGCATATTCCATATGGAAGTCTGCGAAAACGGCCACAGGTAGGGATCCCGCTGTGCATAAAGTCCGGTTGAAATAATGGTGGCGAAAATAAAGAATAATGCTGTAAGTGAAATTTTTTGCATGTTGTCGGTTTTGTTGTTTTTTCAAAGAAAGGGATTTTTTTGTAAAAACCCTGCGGTACGTGACGGCGTTATAAAAAATCATCTGCAAATTGTTGCACAAGTAAAGAAGCTCATGAAATGCATACAAATAACAGAGACTTTCAAATTATATGAACAATAACAGCTCTGCGAATGTTCGGCACAAGAAATTCCTGCAAATTGTATGCACAAGAAAGGAAGCTCGTGAAATACATACAAAAAACAGAGATTTTCGAATTATATGAACAATAATGGCTCTGCAAATGTTCGGAACAAGAAATTAAGCCTGCAAATTGTATGCACAAAAAAAGAGGTCTGCAGCTCTTATTCTGCAAACCCCTGATTATCAGAGCGGGAAACGGGGATCGAACCCGCGACCCTCAGCTTGGGAAGCTGATGCTCTACCACTGAGCTACTCCCGCATTATTTTGTTGGTATCTGCTTCGGTTCTAAAATAGTAAATTTTCTGTATAAACTAATACGCAGCGTTGCATACAACATGGAAAAAGGCTTATTTCTTCTGTTCAACCCTATACTCTTTACTGCTGTTTACCTCAGGCAAAAATAATTATATTTCAGGATATCAGGCAAAACAATTTGAAATTAGTGTCACATCTGTTACTTCTGCTTACAGGGTTCGCCCTGGTTGCCGGAAGGGAATATCAGGCCCAATATGTGTTAAAATCAATTATTGTTATTATTTTTGATATTAGAACCAGTACTGATGAATTTATAAAATGAATCTCATAAAACAATGATTTATTTATCAGCCACATATAAAATCGGTGATTTCAAAAAATGGTATAAAGCCTTTGGTGAAAATGAATCGAAAAGAATGCAGGCCGGATTAAGGGTTGAAAATATTTTCAGGGAATTTGATGAACCGAATCAGATTAAAGTCCTCATGAGTATAGAATCACTTGTAACTGCCAATGAATATATTGAATCGGTAACCACTCCCGAATATCTTGAAAAACTCAGCATAACATCTCCTGTTGAAATAAAGTTCTGGGATGTATTTTACTGAGTCTTGCCTGGTAGTTAATTATTCTTAAACAGTTTTTATTTGTTGAACCTTTCATGGATATCGCTGTTAATTTGTTAATTAACAGCATTTTCTGTGCTGTTTTTTGTTTTTAGCAGTAAAGCTTATAGCCATTATTGATAAGTGGGTTCCCCCACTCTACCGGCTTATTACCAATAATCCGGCTAATCAGTCGTTATTGCAATGTTATTATTTTTACAAACAATTTTACAAAATATCATAAATGCTGCCTCTAATAATTCTTATAGTTTCAGTTCTTCTTATTGACTTGTATGCCTATAAAGGACTGAGAACCTTATGGAAAAAGCCGGAGAATAAAGCCACCACCATTTTTTTGAAATCGGCATTCTGGCTTATACCCCTTTTGCTTATTTCCTCTGTTACTTACCTGGTTTATTTCAGTTCTGATGGGACGCAGCCGAGCGTTTCCAACGGCCATCTGTATGTTATCGCATTTACAATGCTGTTTTACCTTCCTAAACTCGTTTTTATTTTATTTCATCTTATTGAGGATATTCTTTTTTTTGCAGAAAGTGCTTACAGTTCCATAGCCGGATATTTCAAAAAAGCCAATCCAAATACGGGTGATAGTATCAGGAGGAAATTTTTAAGCCGTACAGGAATCGTGATTGCCGTAATACCCTTTTTTGCCGTTATTTATGGCGTGGCAATAGGCCGGTTCGACTTCCAGGTAAATCATAACAAAGTTGAATTTGCAACTCTGCCCGCCGCATTTGACGGGTTCAGAATTGTACATATTTCAGATTTGCATCTGGGCAGTTTCCATGGATATAAAGACAGGGTGAGGAAGGCTGTAAAGATCGTTAACAGCCTTGAGCCGGATATGATTGTTTTTACCGGCGATCTGGTCAATAATTTTACTGCCGAGGCAGACGTATTTATTGATATACTTTCCCAAATGGCTGCCCCATCAGGGATGTTCAGTATATTGGGCAATCATGACTACGGTGATTATTATCAGTGGGATTCGGAAAGAGAAAAAGCCAGAAACATGGAGGATATGTTCGATGTCAAGGAAAAAATAGGCTTTCGACTTTTAATGAATGAATGGGACAGCCTGGTTGTTGACGGAGAAAAAATTGCCGTGATTGGGGTCGAGAACTGGGGTGAACCACCCTTTCCTCAGTACGGTGATCTTGAAAAAGCTATGAAAGGCACCGAAAATTTCCCTTTCCGCATTTTGCTTTCCCACGATCCCAGTCACTGGGATGCGGAGGTTATTGGAAAAACGGGTATAGAACTAACCCTGGCCGGACACACTCATGGAGCGCAGTTTGGAATCGAAAACAGTTTGGTGAGATGGAGTCCAAGCAAGCTGAAATACCCCCGATGGGGTGGATTATATGAAGAGGCAGGACAGTTATTGTATGTTAACCGCGGACTGGGTTATGTTGCTTTTCCAGGCAGAATCGGGATGCCGCCGGAGATTACGCTTATCGAACTTAAGGCTGCCTCCTGAGATAATGGGTGTCGAACTCAGAGCTATTCCTGAGAAGATGGTTATCGGACTCATGACTGTACCCGGATCTAATGTTTATCTAATTAACGGCTTTGGCTGCTGCCCTTAAGGATGTTTTTGAACTCAAGGCTGTCTCCGGAAATTTATTTGCTGGGTTTACAGCCTCACCGTAAAACCTGACATCTTTATTTCCTGACCATTTCCTGCATTTTCATCAGTTTGTCAAAGTCAAGATCAGCTGCCATTTTAACAATGGTTTCTACATCAATTTCTCCCGAAAGGGTTATGCCTGTGACCGGTCCCCGATCCTGAGAAACCACTGCCACAAGATCGGTCACTATACCATCCTTCTCTTTGATTTTCATACTGATTAATTGCCTGCTGTCGGATATGCGTATGAGATCGACAAAATCATATTTTGCCAGCATTGCCTCCAGCTCTTTTACCATTTCGTTGTTTTCCCGGTTACCGGTCTCCTCTCCAAAAGAGATTATGCCTACTTGCCTGGCATTGCCGAAAAAATCCATCATCTCCTTATCATCGGCGATTTTAAGGAACATTGTAAGAAGGGCCGGAGGTATCTTTAAATAATAGAAACCCCTGGTACCCTTGTAAATCTGCCTGACTTCCTCTTCAAAACTTTTGGGTTCGTTGGTACACGATGTGAAAACAATCAGGAAGGAAAGTGATGCAAGTATACATATCCGAAAAATTCTCATAATATTATTTTAATGGTGTTCCGGGGTTACCTGTCAATTTTTTCAAGTGCATCGAGCCCCTCAATATTCATCTTTTTGGAAAGCCTGGCTATGGTATTGAGATCGATATTGCCCTGTATGCTTATAAGGGCATTATTCGACACCCCTCCGGCTATCATGAGCAACTCCGAAATAAGTCCGTCTTTTTCCCTGACAAGAAACTGAAAATCCTGCCCTTTTTCCTTTATAACCATCAGCTCCTGATACTCTTCCCTGGGCAAATCCTTTATGATTTCTGCAAAGAAGTTCACATCAGGCCGGGAATCCTCGGCGGCAAGTATCCTGATACCTGTCAGTTTTCCCAGAATGTTTTCAACCTCCTTGTCTCCGGTTTCAAGTTCGGAAAAGAGTCCGAACATATACTTGGAAATGAATACCGATGTATAACCTTCCATCCCTGAGTATTTCTCGAAAATCCGGTCGGCCGGACTGGCCTGGGACGATGCATACACGGGAAGAGCAATCATTAAAATAAATAATGCTATAGTTTTCATTTTGTTAATATTTTAGTTTGTGTTTTATTTTTATTGTCAATTGTCAGTGCTTACAGTGTTTATCGCTTCATCAAACCTGGATAAAGCCTGCAGCTCACTTGTACCCTGATGAAACTTATTCAATATGTTAAGCTCCCGGGTGGCATCTGTCATTTTTGATAATGGTTCCAGCTTTGCAGTTCCCTTGTTCATGACCTGAGAAACCATAAGGAGAGCATTCCTGGCTTCTTCATATGCAAGCCGGGCATCATCAACAGTATATTCTTCAGAAGCTAACATCCCCTCTTCTACCCTTTTTTCAATCATTATGAAATAACTTCCTATCAGTATGGCTAATCCTGCTGCTATTCCGCTCATCGTAATGATCATATTTCTTACGTTGACTTTGCGGCTCTTTTTTTGTTCCTGCTCTTCGATTGCATCAAAAAGCTTTTCATCAAAATGAGGGTCGGGTATATTTTCTGCGGACGATTCGATGAGTGAAAGAAAAAGAAGACGGTCAGCCTCCATCTCTGAAGGAACCTCCGATCCGCTAAAAAACCGTTTAAGAAGAGTTTCCTCTTCCCTGCTGGTTTGCCCCTCGTAATAATCAGCCAGTAAGGCTTTTGCTTTTTTCAGGTCCATTGCTTGTGGATTTTATATAAATGTCTCTAATTTTTTTCCTGCCACGTGACAGGTTAACCCTGATGGTATTGAGATTAATGTCAAGAGCCTGCTCAATCTCTTCGAATTCATATCCTTCAATATCCCGGAGCTGAACAATCATCCTCTGTTGTTCAGGCAATGAAGCCATAATTTGCCTGATGTGCCTTATGGTATCCTTCATTTCGGCCTTTACAATGATATCACTGTCTTTATCTTCTTCATAATTAAGGCTTCCGGTTTTTTCAATTGACACAGTTCTGCGGGCTTTTATCCTGTCCAGGCAATGATTCTTTGTCACCTTCATTGCAAACGCTTCAGTTGAATTGAGGGTTTTTAATTTATCCCCCAGATTCCATAATTTTATAAAAACTTCCTGTACTGCATCCTGAGCCTCCTCTGCATCGTCAAGCAGGCTTAAAGCAAACCTGTAAAGTTTGCTTTTAAGCGGTAATACTTCCGTTTTGAACTGCTCAGCATCCATTATGCCCTTATGACGATTTGGTGATTATTTAATTACACCGGTTAACCTGTTTTAACTTTTCACCGGTGTTTTCAGCTTACTGGTGCATATTGATAAAATGATCCATGCCCGGGACACTTATTCCGGAAAGCGAGGAAAGTTGATTCATATCCAGATCTCCTTTGAT
>PWPZ01000253.1 GCA_003556985.1 Bacteroidota bacterium | reverse complement strand
TTTCTATCTGAGCCCGCAGCATTGTGTCCCTGGCTACTTTGAAGTTGGGCACTCCATGGATTCCGTAGGGGTAGGGCTCTTCCTCATCCGTACGTTGCAGTCCCCCCCAAACATGATATTCTATATAGTACTCCACAGCCTCGATCTGGTCCTTATCAGGGAAGAGTGCATTGACTGATGCCAGGTAGGGTGCGATTCCAAGAACCCAGTCGTCACAGGCAACCCTGTATGTATCCCAGCCTGTCCATCCGTCAGTATTATCGGGCCCCCTGAGCACGTGGTTCCTCATGTCCCAGATGGAAAAGAGTCCGTCATACCAGAGGTCGGGATTGCGGTGCTGCTGATTATTAATGATAAAGGAGCTGCGTTTTGCAAGAAGTGTCTCAACAGGTTCGGTGGAGAAGAATTCAAGCCAGGTTTTTCTCCCTCCGTCAAAATAGACCGTCAGCATATTTTCACCCAGCCGGTTGAACCTGACATTATAGAGATAGTGATCGGGCAGCGGCTCTCCAAGGTATTTAAGTTCGGTATCTCCGGGAAACTCCGCCACTATTGAATCTACTACAGCCCTGGTGCGCAGGGAGAACTGTGCTTCAAGGTCCTCAGGCACCGACATTCCGGGAACAATACGAACATCGATCAGGTTATTTTCATAAAGCAGATCTCGGAGTTCGGAATAGGTATCCGCCCAGTGAAGCCTGAAACCGAATTCCAGCCTGTCATTTCCCTCTCCTTTGGGACCGAGTTCGGTATAGAGATGTTCCTGTGCACGTGCCACACTTCTATTCTGTTTCCCTGTATATCCCGAATGGATAAAGTATGTTGAACCCTGCGAATGCTGGAGCCCGGTCCCGGGTTTGACCGTTATCAGCAGATATGGCGGGTTGCCGCTTCGCTTGGTGAAGTAAAGGAACGATCCGTCACCTGAGACAAACTGGTGTTGCAGGTATCCTCCTTCAAAGAGGCCTTCCTGGCTGGGACCGGCTGCATTACTTATCGGAAAGTTAATATAGATATCTCCGATATTTACATGATAATGCATGCGGTTCTCAAGAACGATATCCCACTCGAGCGCATCATCCTTAAAACTGAAGGTCTGTTCCATTGAAAAAGGCATCCCGGGTTTGTAATCGGTAAACCCGACCATCTCACTGTCAGCATAAGTATAGCGTGCATAACTGGGCTCATGCTCTGGGGGGCGGTAAAACTCAGTAAACCGTTTCCATACTGTCTGCCACTCCCCGTCATTCAGTTGGAAGCGTACATCAGCATCGATCCAGCCGGACAGGATGTTTGCCTCAAAAGGATCGTTAATGCTGCTCAGGTGATTTATGCCGCGATGGTCATATTGGATTTTCCACGACCTGTTGCGAATGGTGTTTTCCTCTTCAGCCGGGGCACATGCACAGATAATGACTATCAGAAAAAAGATCAGTGATTTTTGCATTTTTCAATTTTTTTGGAGTGTTATCTTGTGTTCATGGTTGTAGATGTTAAGTGTATAAATAACCTTATCGTTTCGCAGTATAGGTTCTATTACCTCTCCGTCCAGACTCATCCTCCATACTTCCGGCCCCTTTGCGTCAAGTGTCAAACGTGTCGGGTGACTTGTCCCTGTCCTGTTCTCCAGAACAAACTCTAACCTGTCACGCTCATTGCTGACAAGTATCGGATTCTCCTTCTTAAATCCATCCCTGTCCAGCTCGATACCCACACGCTGCTGATCGTCTATCAGCCAGAAGCGTATCCTCACACCATCCCTCGGCGTCACCCTGTATCCGTTGCCGGCCTTTTCAAGCTTGCCTCCGTAAGCTATCCATCCAAACAGTGGGTCATCCGCAAGTATGGTGGAGGCCATGCGCGTTACCGCCCCCATTCCAAGGTTCTGTTCGCTGTCGTAACGCCAGGGGCCTCTCTCCTCAGTGTACCCCATCCATGTACTGCTCTGTTTGAATGGTGTTAAGGCCTGGCCTATTGCCCCGTCATTCTCCCTGCCGGGATACCAGAAACCGTAGTTTGTTTCAGGACGGCCGGTATTCATGAGTGCGAATGAGCTCAGGTAGCTTGCATATCCAAGCTGGAGCCAGTCGTGTGGGTCATCAGCAAAATGTATCCCGTAATCCAGGACTGACCATCCCCCCATTCGCGCCATGTAACCGAGCCTCTCGGAGTCCCTCAGGGCCGACCCGAGTGTATAGTATGCCGGCTCAAGCCATCCCCTGATAGCCAGGTTGGAGAGGTGCTGCCGCTCCATGAACTCAAGTGCCGCTTCACGGGTAACATTGGTGTGTGAATACCATATGCCCAGGTTCTTGTCATACCAGAGATTCTCTTGGGGTTCCATATCGTTGGTAGCTCCATACCTGGCAAGCGCATAAGTTGATTCGGTATGGGTGCGGTCAGTTGGAAATTCTGAACGGTAGGGATAGGGGTCATCATAGATGAAATATTTAGCCTTCTTCTCCCATTCTGCACGAAGCCAGTCCGCCTCCTCCTGCCTGCCTTTATCCTCAAGTAATTCAATGATCTCCGGGATCAGCATTTCGTTATAATTGCCCCACTTGTAAATATCATACCAGCTATATATCTCGTAGGGATAAGCAAAGAATGCTCTTGCCGTCTGCCACATTCTCTCCAGGTAGCCGCCGGCATCAAGGTATGAAACCTTGTCCGGGTAACGTTCAGCAATCTGGTACATATGGTAGTAAAGCATAAATACATGCGGGTAGTCATAGGTGCGCCATATCTTCTTCTTGTCAAGCCTCCTGTTCTCGATCTGTGCCCTCAGCATGGTATCACGCGCAACCTTGAAGTTTGGAACTCCCATTATACCATAGGGATAGGTCTCCTCATCAGTTCGTTGCAGGCCTCCCCACAGATGGTTCTCAAGGTAGTACTCAAGGGACTCTATTTGCTTCTCATTTGGAAAAAGTGCATTGATCGAGGCCAGGTATGGAGCAATGCCGAGCACCGGGTCATCGCAGGCCACCCTGTATGAGTACCAGCCATCGTTACCATCTGTGTCATCCGGACCCCTAAGCACACTGTTCGTCATATCCCAAATCGAGTACAACCCGTCATACCAGAGGTTTGGATCACGGTGTTGCTGGTTATTCACAATAAATGATGCCCGTTTTGACAGCAATGTTTCAACGGGTTCGGTCGAGAAAAACTCGAGGTACGTCTTTCTCTCCCCGTCAAAATTGACTGTCAGCATATTTTCGCCCAAACGGTTAAATTTTACCGAGTAGAGATGATAATCTGGCATTGGTTCACCCAGATATTTCAATTCAGTATCTTCGGGGAATTCGGCAGTAACCGAATCAATTACAGCCTTGGTACGCAGCGAGAACCTGGCCTCCAGATCTTCCGGCACTGTCATTCCCGGTACTACACGAACATCGATCAGATTATTCTCATAAAGCAGATCCCGGAGTTCATCATAGCTGTTGGCCCAATGAAGCCTGAATCCGAATTCGAGCCTGTCATTGTCCTGGCCTTTGGGAGCCAGTTCCGAAAAGGTATGATCCTGTCTCCATGTTCCCATTTGCCCTGTCCCGGTATAACCTGAATGGATGTAATAATTTGAGGAACCTTCGAAGTACTCCAGGCTTGTGCCCGGTTTTACCGTAAGAAGCAGGTAGGGAGGGTTACCGCTCCTTTTGTTAAAAAAGATAAACGATCCGTCACCTGAGATAAAGAAGTGTCTTAAATAACCCCCTTCGAACAGGTCTGTCTGGGTATCTCCCGATGCCGGGCTTATAGGGATATTGATAAATAGATCGCCGATGTCCACATGATAGAACATCTGGTTTTCTATCACGATGTCCCACTCCATGGCATCACCGGCGAGGCGGAATGTTTGCTCCATAGAGAAGGGCATGCCCGGTTTATAGTCGGTAATGCGAAGCATATCTGGCTCTGTCTCAAGCTGTCGTGAAAAGGTTGCTTCATGCTCGGTAGGACGGTAGGTGGTGGTAAGCCTTCTGAAGATGGTTTGCCACTCCCCATCATTCATCCTGAAACGGATATTGGCATCCAGCCTGCCACCGAGAACGTTGGACTGGAAAGGGTCGTTAACGTTACTGATATGGTGCAGGCCGTATTGGTTGTATTCCAGTTTCCATAAATCATTGGAAATGGAATTCTCCTGCTCGTGGGATGTGCAAGCACAAACCGTCAGGATTCCGATAAAAAGGAGTGTTTTTTGCATAGCATGGATTTTGATTAAGTTGGGGTAGTCCATACAAATCTATGCAAATAGGATCAAACTGGATTACAATATTTTAAAAAAGATGACAGGAAGTTAATTAAAACTCACAACAGGAAAGGGTAATTTTACATCAGGATCATAAAAATATATCCGGCGGCGAAACTATTCTGCACCCCTGCCAACTGATTTTGATGATTGGAGGTATTTACAGGCTTGTATAGTCATAAATGATTGCAGCCATTAAAGCAGGCAGTTGACAAACTTTTGAGATCACTCTGGCTGGCCAGAATGCTACCGTAGTGCACAACGGCATTGAAGCTGTATAGTGAAAAATTCACTATAGCCGAATTATTCACCACTAAAGGATGTGATCGTGTGCATACGATCAGCCGGATGGCCAACAGACCGGAATAATTTCGCAGCTTAAATATTTGCTGGACCTAAAGATCCTTCACTGCCCGCGCTTAGGAGATAAACTCTTCCTTTTTCTCTTAAATATAAAAAAGGAAACTGCTCCCAATACTACCAAAACAGCCAGAATAATGATATAGGTATTGCCTGAGCCTGAACTTTCCACAACAGCGTCGGTGGCCATGAAATCCATCTCCATATGCGAACTGTCGGCTGCCTCCGGGCTTTGTACTATAAACGGGTCATCTTTAGCCATCAATAATGAAGGTCGATATAATATCCCAATAATCAAGGCGTTAAGTAAACCCATTAATTTTTTCATAATGCATCTTTTTTAATCATTCTTACTTTATATAAGCATATTATATTTTCAACCTGTTGATTTCTGACAGTCAGGGCATTTACCCTTTTCTCAAGAAAGTGTTATCAAATATCAAGGTCATGATTCTCCTAATATAGCCCTTGTAAAACTAAAGACTTAATTCATTTTTTCCTTTAACTCTTTGTAAAGCTGTTCTGCCCGTTGGTAACGTGGGTTAATTTCAAATAATTCATTGAGCTTTTGCATTGATTCCTGATATTCTCCTGCATTATACAATTGAACGGCCTCGAGAAAAAAAAATGGCTCATAAAAGGGGTGAATTTCTTTCCCCCTGGCTAAATAATGCATAAACCCATCTATGTCTTGTGCGGCAAGTTTTGCATTCGCAAGATTAAAATACAACCACACATTATAGGGGTCATTCTCCAAGGCCCGTTCCAGCAAGAATATACCTTTCTTCAAATTTAATTCATTTACCTCAAAAATCCCATAAAAATCAGATTTATCTGACCTCTTTATAAGAACCGCCACCGGGTTTCCCTTGTGATAAAAGGTTTTTAAAGTCCCTGAGGGTCTCCACAGATTGTTTTTAAGCAGATGCGGATGGATATAATTTACGCCGAATAAACCGTAATCCCAATCATTGGAACTTCGCTCCATGAACCTGGAGTACTTAAAAGTAATATTGGGCTTGTCATCAAAATAATTTGACAGGTTGCAATTCATTGCCACAGTCACATTTTCATCGCCTATCAGGTTAATTAAATATTCAGCCGGTTTTTTCAACCCATGAAAATAATAGTCATATTCATAGTTCCCCCAAGCATTTTTATTGCCGCCTGAGATTGCATTGAAAAAAACATAGTCAACCGGAAAGGTTAATACCTGGTGTTTCAATGGAAATAACAGCATCACCAAAAATGAAACGCTAATCGGATAAACCAGGATGGGTTGCTTTACGGTAATCAATTGGATTGTTTTATAAATTCCCATTACAGCAAGCAATCCAAGCAGTGGAAGGATAAAAAGCATTTGCCTTACACCGCTGTATAGATTTGAACCGATAGCCATAACATAAATAACCGGAAACAATACTGCAAACAACAAAAAACCCTCAAACAACTGTTGATGGGATACTCCTTTTTTTTTAAGAATTTGAGCAACAAAAAATACCAGAAACAAGGAAAAACCGGCCAAAACAAACCCGGTAGTGGATATGAGCAGCCATTTTGGCAAATAGTACCAGGGCAACATAGTACTCCAAATCAGTTCACCTTCAAATATCTGCCTGATACTTACCTGGTAATGCTCCATTACCCTCAGGCTTTCAAGGGGGTTCAAAAAAACAT
>PWPZ01000271.1 GCA_003556985.1 Bacteroidota bacterium | reverse complement strand
TCTGACTGCCGGAGCCAAACTGGCAAAAGAGGGAAAAACAGTTCTTCTGCTTGAACAGCATGACCGCCCCGGAGGCTGCGCTACCACATTCAACCGAAAGGAGTACACTCTTGAAGTAGGGCTCCATGAAATGGACGGCCCTCATACAAAGGATATGAAAGTCAGAATATTCAGGGACCTGGGCATTGACGAACGGGTGACTTTGCTGGGCCTGCCTGAATTTTATCGTTTTGTAAACGGCCGGCAGGATGTGGTCATTCCCCATGATCCCAAAGAGGCGGCACGCAGGCTGTCTCAACTGTTTCCCGGAGAAACGGATGGATTGAACACCTACTTTTATTACCTGTTAAACTCCCGCAAGGTGCTGGCAGAAAGTGCCGGCAGCCCCGAAAAGAGTCTCGGCACCTTCCTCGACGAACATATAAAGAACGATGATCTTAAACTCATCCTGCTTGGCAACCTCGGTTATTTCCATGATGACCCCTACTCCACTTCACTCAATTATTACCTTGCTGCACAGGGAAGCTATTATGGCGGAAACGCCAGTTTTGTGCAGGGCGGATCACAAAAGCTGTCAAATGCCCTCGTGTCGGTTATCGAAGAGAACGGAGGCACAGTAAAGCTGAACAGCATGGTCACGGGCATCATCTATGAAGGGGACAGACCGGCAGGCATTACCTGGGAAAGCAGTTCAGAAAAGAATAAGAGTGCCGGCACCGATCACGCCACGGAGATTGTCGTGAACGCTGCTGTACCAAACCTGGCCGGCAGTTTGCTTCCAAAAGGCCGCGGAAATATCCTGTCGGAAAAGATAGAGGATATGAAAATCGGAGCCTCTCTTCTGACAGTCTATTTTGGTTTCCGGGAATCTTTGAAAGAGACCGGGAACAGGCACTATTCCACATTCGTTTATGACCCTTCCGTAAAAACCCAGAAAGATATAGTGATAAACAACAAGGCAGGCTTTGAAACCCGCAGCTTTACGTTTGTCGACTACAGCCAGGTCGACTCCGCCCTTGCCCCCGACGGAAAAGGAGTAGGTGCGGTATGCTGTATTGACTATATCCGCGATTGGGAAGGGATGGAACGGAACTCCTATCTGAAGAGAAAGTCTGCCGTAGCCGATATATTCACTGACAGATGCGAAAAGCTCATCCCCGGGTTCAGAAATGCACTTGAGTATGTAGAAGTGGCAACACCCTTAACGGTACAGCGATACACGATGAATCCGGCCGGTGCCGTTTACGGCTTCGCACAGAACCCCGGAAAACCATCAGCATACCTGTCCGCCCTCCCCGACAACCTCCATATTGCCTCGGCATGGGGAAAATTCGGCGGAGGCTTTTCCGGCTCCATCTACAGCGGGTATATGACAGCACTCGACATCCTGAGGAAGAGGTAATTATAAAGCCGGTACATGTATGGATCCTGGTATGCCGGCATATATCCGGTTTTACTCCATTTGTTCCAGCAGATAGCAAAAACATCCTGCGAAAACTTGTTTTATTTCAGGTATTTTTGTATTTTGTTTACGGGATTGGAATTGTTTTTCGTCTTCTAATTTCTCTATCTCACTTCTCATCTCTTACTTTTCAGTTTTACGGTTTCTAATTTCCCAGTGAAAGTGTGAAACACACCCTCGCACTCCCCTTTGCAATCAATGGGCCAGCAGTTCAGGAATCAATTGAAATGGATGGTTCATAATTTATTCACCTGGTTATGAGAAATAAAATGCTGATTTTCTGCATTCTGCATATTGCATTTTGCAATAGCACGTTGGCACAGCAGGAGAGTTTCCCGGCCGACAGACCATTTAAGGTGACAAGGCTAACCGGACCAATCGTGTTTGACGGGGTACCTGATGAGGAGGCCTGGCAATCAGTGCCGGCACTGCCGTTAACCATGCACATGCCTGTGTCGGGGAATGATCCGACCCAGCACTCCGTTGTAAAAATCGCCTACGACGACGACTATTTTTATGTTTCGGGTGTAATTTACTACTCTGACAAAAGCAAGCTCAGGGCTATCGGGAAACAGCGGAATTACGATCTGCTTTACACCAGCGGGTTTAGCTTCATTCTCGACACCTTCCACGACAGGGAGAATGCCGTGTTTTTCGGCACAAATCCAAACGGCCTGAGATCTGACGCAACCATAAAGAACGATTGTGAGGACGAAGACACTGATTTCAATGCCAGCTGGAACACTTTCTGGGATGTGGAGACCGTGATTACCGGGCATAGCTGGTCGGCCGAATTCAGGATCCCGTTTTCGAGCCTTCGATTCCAGTCCGTCGGGGGAAAAACCTCTATGGGAATAACAATTATGAGATGGAGCCCTGGCCTTCCTGAGCTGGCAACCTTTCAGAATATCTCTCCAAAACTGTCCAACTCTTACTTCAGGCCTTCGCAGTCCGCGACAATAGAGTTTGAGGGATTGCTGTCAACCCGTCCGCTGTACATTACTCCCTATCTGATCGGAGGGGTGGGTCAGCTCAATGAACTCAATGTTGCAGGCTCGGCATATCATATGAGTTCGACCCCGAAATATGATGCCGGCCTCGACCTTAAATATGGCATTACCAATAACATGACCCTTGATGTTACCTTCAACACCGATTTTGCGCAGGTTGAAGCCGACGATCAGATGATAAACCTCACACGCTACTCACTCTTCTTCCCTGAAAAGAGGGTGTTCTTCCTGGAAAAGACGGATGCCTTTGATTTCTCATTCCTTGAAGGCAGTAATCTCTTTTACAGCCGGCGAATCGGAATTCATGGAAATCAATCGGTAAGGATATACGGCGGAGCAAGGATGACAGGGAGAATTGAAAACTGGGATATCGGGGTGATGTCAATGCAGACTGAATCGTTCATGGACAATCCGGGAGAGAACTTTGGGGCTCTGAGGCTTAAAAGGAATGTGCTGAATCCATACTCCTATGTCGGTGGTATTGCAACCAGCAGGCTGGGGATTGATGGCACTTACAATGTGGCTTACGGACTTGACGGGCATTTCAGGGTAACCGGAGATGAATATTTTACTTTCAGGATGGCACAGACAATTGAAGATGATGTTGACAACAAGCCGCTTGAACCGGACCCGACAAGGATGCTGATCAGGTGGCAGCGACGCAGCCGGGTCGGGCTGGGATATGATTTCACCTATGCATACTCCGGGGCACAATACAATCCGGGAATCGGGTTTGAGAGAAAAAAAAACTATCACGGTCCGTCAGGAACGATCAGCTATACCTGGTGGCCCGGTGAAAACAGTTTTTTGCGGATGCACAGTTTATCCCTGGAAGGGTTCAATTACCGGAATACCTTATCCGGTCTCAATGAGACTGTAAATACTTCTGTATCCTGGGAATATCAGCTGAAGAGTATGTATGGGGGCAGAATTAAAGCTGATATCTTTGTCGAAGAGCTGGCGGATAACCTGATACTGGGAAATAACCAGGCTGAAGTCCCGCCGGGAAGATATTCATTTGTCTATTTCTCACCTATGTTTTACACTTCATGGGCCCGCAACCTGTCCGCGATATTTGCATCCGTGGCAGGTAATTTCTATGATGGATGGAGGTTTTCATTTTACGTGGAACCCAGCTTGAAAATAGGGACTGACTTTGATCTGGGGGTGACATATTACCTGGACCACGTTGATTTCCCCGGAAGGGAAACGGGCTTCACCAATCACATTTTAGGTTTCAAAGGGCTTATGACGCTTACTACCAGGACATCGCTGAGCAATTTTATCCAGTATAACACAGCCATTGACCGGGTAATTGCAAATGTACGCTTCAGGTATAACCCGCGCGAGGGTAACGATTTCTACGTGGTATATGATGAAGGGATGAACACCAATATTCACAGGTCCTCTCCCGCCCTTCCCTATTCATCGGGCCGGACAATACTTGTGAAATACACCTATACCTTCTTGTTGTAGAATGACTTCCATAAACCAGTTATTAACGCCATCATAAAATTTAGCAACGTAATAAAAACGGATTAAGGTCATTAGCACCTGGCTGCAGATTCCTGCAGCAAATATTTATTAACCAAAACTTTATAATGTTATGAAAAAACCAGTTTTGATCGCAACAATGTTAATGCTGGCAATAGCATGCGATTCGCGGCGGCCAGCAGAGGCGCAAACCGGGCAGTTCGAGGAACCGATAGTGTTAAAGGCAGGTAACCTGCTGGGGTTTCATACTGTAAATTACAAGCTGACGTCCGGAGTTATGCTCGATGAGTGGTTAAATTTCATGAGGGACGAGTATGCAACTGTAGGGAAAAAGTATTTTCCAGGGATGAAAACATTTGTTTTAAGGGGCAGAACGGGGGAATGCGTGGGCTGCGTCGGTTATTTGTATTTCTTTGAATCTACTGATTTAAGGGATAAGTACATAAACGACGATGGTTCTCTTACTGAATTGGGAACCGCAGAATGGGAAAAACTGCAACCGGTATTTGAAGAAGAGCGTAAATTGGTTGAATACACCACTACTTATACCGATTGGGAGATCATAGGTGATACCGGCACACCGGGCCCGGAGCTGCAGCCAGGCAACCTGCTGGGGTTTCATACTATACATTCCGAACTGGCTCCCGGAGTCGCTGAAGATGAGTGGTTAGATTTCATGAAGGATGAGTATGCCCCTGCCTGGGAAGAGAATTTTCCCGGGTTAAAAGGATTTGTTTTAAGGGGCAGAACGGGAGAATGCGTGGGCTGCGTCGGCTTTTTGGTTTTCTTTGAATCTGCTGAGGTAAGGGACAGGTACTGGAATGCCGATGGTTCTTATACCGAAGTGGGACAGGTGAGCCTTGAAAAGATGCAACCGGTATTTGAAAGAGGGAGTAGATACGGTGAATACACATCTACCTATACTGACTGGTTGATCCGATAGTCCGGTAAAACAGGTCGGGTGCAGGCCTCACATTGGCTTCTTATTTTACTTGAGCCTTTCAATGATCTGCCCGAGCCGCCTCTTAAGGGTGTCTTCACTTCTGGCCGCAAGGTAGAACATGGAAAATTCAGAGATCATTTTAGAAACGCTCAGGGAAAACGGTGCACTTAAGTCAGTCGAAATCGCTGAAAAAACAGGGATTGCAAAGCCCCAGGTTGATAAAGAAATCAAAAAACTTGTAAGTGAAGAAAAGGTTTTTTCTCCGAAACGTTGTTTTTATGACGTGAAGTAATGAAAAAACCCGTTTACCTCGATTACAATGCAACTACACCCATTGCCCCCGAAGTAGCAGAGGCAATGACACCTTTTATCTATACCAGTTTTGGGAACCCATCAAGTTTTTATTCCATTGGCAGACAAGGTAAAGAAGCTATTGAAAAAGCCAGAATCCAGGTCGCAGGCCTTATTCGTTGTCACCCCGGTGAAATATTTTTTACAAGCGGAGGAACGGAGTCAAACAACCATGCCATATCAGGAGCTGCCTTTGCCAATAGAGAAGCCGGAAGGCATATCATTACCTCCTCAATCGAGCATCCGGCTGTTACGAATGTATGCCGCTGGCTTGAAACATGCGGTTCTGATGTTACCTATACCGGGACTGACAAATACGGAGCAGTCGATCCTGCTGAAATAGAAAAGGCAATAAGGCCCGATACCATCCTTGTCACGGTAATGCATGCCAACAATGAGATAGGAACCATACAGCCAATAAATGATATTGCTGCCATTACAAAAAAGAATAATATTCTGTTCCACACTGATGCGGCACAGTCGGCCGGAAAAATTAAAGTAGATGTTTCATCCGGGATGATTGACCTTCTAACCATGGCAGGTCATAAACTATATTCACCAAAAGGAATTGGGGTATTGTATCTCAGGGAGGGAGTGAAAATCAGAAACCTGATGCACGGTGGTGAACAGGAAAATGGAGTCAGGCCGGGTACTGAAAATGTTATTCACATCGTGGCACTGGGTAAAGCTTGTGAAATAGCCGGGCGTGATCTTGAAGAAACTCATAATAACTTGTTATCAACCAGAGAAAAGCTTCTTAGCGGCCTGAGGGAAAAACTTGGAAGCAGAGTAAGAGTGAACGGGAACCATGCGAATACACTTCCCAACACCTTAAGTCTTGCTTTTAAGGATGTCGGGGCGCATATGCATGCCCCTTTTGCCAGGGTGCAGCAGGAAATGTACTGAACGGTTCCCTTGATGACGCCGTCAAAAAGCTCAGGTTAACAGGTTGCCATGAGTATAGTTTAAATCTGTCGGATTAGTCCCATCCCTGATCAAACCAATGCTCAGCTTTGATCAGTATTTTAGATTTCTGCATTAT
>PWPZ01000125.1 GCA_003556985.1 Bacteroidota bacterium | reverse complement strand
TCCTCCCTTTACTCACCTGACCGAAGTGAAAAAAATATTGCCCGAAAATATAGGGCTTGCTGCACAAAATTGTGCTTCGGAAGCATCGGGAGCCTTTACAGGAGAAGTGTCGGCCGCAATGATAGCTTCAACAGGCGCCAGGTATGTTATAATAGGCCATTCCGAAAGGCGCCTGTACAATAAGGAAACCGACGCAGAACTGAATAATAAAGTCAAACTGGCACTTTCCAACAAATTATCACCCATATTCTGCTGTGGGGAAAATCTTCATGAACGTGAAAAGGGTATTCATACCGAAGTGGTTGAAAAGCAAATACAGCAGGGACTTTCGGATATTTCCGAAGAGGATTTCAAAAACATCATTATAGCCTACGAACCTGTCTGGGCAATCGGCACAGGTAAAACCGCAACTCCTGATCAGGCGCAGGATATGCACAATTTCATCAGGACCCGGATAAGGGAAATGTTCAACCAGGAAATTGCCGGCAATACAACCATTTTGTACGGAGGAAGTTGCAATCCTGCAAACGCCAAAGAACTGTTTGCAAACGATGATGTTGACGGGGGTCTCATCGGGGGCGCCTCCCTGAAAGCAGATGATTTTCTTGCTATCGCCCGTTCATTTTAGATAACATTTTTTTATAATTAGCGTATAACTCCAAATAATTCCGGAGTTTGTGCCAGATACGCCTCCGGAAACAGCGGGGGCGTTTTCTTTTTCAACCGGCAAACCGGGATCGGTGTTCATATACCGGGATTTCAGCAAATTTATAAAAATACCTCAGCCATTTTACCAGGGATAAAGTACATAGAATTAAAATGCTTTCCGGACCGGGAAGAACCTGAAACAGTTGAACTTTTAACCGCGGCACTGCTGGGGTTAGGATTCGAAGGTTTTTGGGAAGATGACCGGGTTCTGACAGCCTGGATACCAGAAAGCTCCTTTTCCGCCGACAGGCTAAAAGAGCTGGATATAATATCCAGGAGGGGAATAGAATATGAATACCGGTACCTGGAACCAAAAAACTGGAACAGGGTGTGGGAAGAAAATTTTCCACCCGTCATAATAGCTGGCAAATGCCGAATTAGGGCACCGTTCCATCCACCCGACAAACAATATCCCCTTGATATAATCATTGAACCGAAAATGGCATTTGGAACGGGTCACCATGCCACTACGGCAATGATAGCCGAATATCTTCTGACCCGGGATATTAGTGGGACCAGCGTATTTGACATGGGTTGCGGATCGGGTATCCTGGGCATAATAGCCTGCAAGGCCGGTGCGGCAAAAGTAGAAATGGCTGATAATGACCCGGTAGCCGTTGCCAGCGCCCGGGAAAATATCTTACTTAACAATTCGGGAAATATTTCCGTCTATCACGGCGGCTGTGAGATACTTCTTTCCGGAAAAACTGACCTGATTGTCGCCAATATTAACAGGCCGGTACTCATTGATCAGATGCCTGTATTTTACAATGCATTGAATAACACAGGTACGCTTGTAATAAGCGGAATACTGCGGACTGATCTGACAGAAATAACCAGTAAAGCCGAATCTTCAGGCTTCAGGATAAAAGACAGGGTATTCAGGGAGGAATGGCTTATGCTTGTCTTCAGCAAACCAGAATCCCAATAAACATCGTGTATGCACAAACATTTACTTTTTTTATTTCTGTTGCTTGTAATTCTCTGTTTCCGCAATTCCAATGCCCAGACCCTTCGTCAGTTTAATACTGACCCGCTGCTTTTTACAGACGAAATCATTCAATACATGGGTGAAAACCTCACTTATGAACAAACGGTTGAGGTTGACCGGTTCACCACGCTCTGGGATTCTTCAGCATTTAATATGGCTGAAATGCAGGCAATTGTGAATACTTCCAACCTTTTGCTTGCCAGAAATGCAAGACCTGTTCCCCATATGCTCAACTATCTTGTTCTGCTTAATTCCTTCAGCAAGCACGACCCGGGGCATCGTCATTATGCGATATGGCAGGAGGCGTTCACAGGAATACTCCATAGTAACGATCTTTCCATGCAAAATATAAATGCATTAATGATGCGGATAGGAACACTGGTTTCCCGGAATGTTCTTTACAGTTCCATTGCCGTTAACTGGGAAGCTTCCTCTGCTGATTACACCTTTGTTTATAACGATTCCCTTCGGATTGCTTTTTCTGAAGTCAACCTGACAGGATATAACCACATTGATACACTGGCCATATTCCGGACCTCGGGAACATTTTGCCCGGTCTCTTTAATCTGGGAAGGGAAAGGAGGCCGTGTCACCTGGGAGAGGGCCGGACTGGATGCCCGGGAGGCTTATGCAATGCTTGGTGCTTACACAATCTACCTCAACAGTCCGGAATATAAAGCCGATTCCGTATTATTCAGCTTTAACCGCTATTTTGATTCTCCTATAAGCGGTCTGCTGACAGACAGGGTAATGAGTACCGGCAGTAGTGATAATTCGGTATATCCCGGATTTATATCAGACAGGCAGGAGTTTGTTATAAAAAACATATATCCTGGTATCGATTACGAGGGAGGCCTGAGCATGAAAGGATCAACAATGATCGGCTCCGGGGGAGAGCAGGGAAATGCCAGGCTGATATTTTATCGTGAAGGTAAAACAAGTCTCAAGGCCGGGTCAAGGCATTTTGTTTTTAAAGATCAGGGCGTAAGCTCATTGAGCACCAGCATAGTATTCTATCTTGAAAATGATTCTGTCTTTCATCCTGACCTTCAACTCAATTATGTTGATTTTTCCCGGGAACTTTCGCTGAACCAGAATGACAAGGTCATTTCCAAAAGTCCGTGGGACAATCAGTTCCACCAGGTTGAAATGACTTTTGCACGGCTTCTCTGGAAAGTTGACGAGGAAGAAATGAAACTGACCATGCCCCGGGCAAGCCTTATTGGTAATGCCAGTTTCAAATCGCTTGGTTTTTTCGACCGCAACCACTACAATCAGCTTCAGGGTATGGATCGCAATCATCCCCTGCTTTCCCTCAGAAAACTGGCCGACACGTACGAGTCAGACGAATTCCCGGCAGAAGAATATGCAAAATCACTGAGAATGCCCCTTTCGAGGGTCAGGCACCAGCTTCTGGACCTTTCTCTCGATGGCTTTATTTTTTATGACACCGATACCGATCTTATCTTGCCGAGGCAAAAACTATTTGATTACCTGCAGGCAAATATACGACGCATTGATTATGATATAATAGATTTCTCATCCACTACCCAGGCACCGCTTGAAAATGCGCTACTCAATCTGGCTACTCATGATTTGCAAATAAACGGCATACCCCGGGTACATATAAGCAATACTCACAATGTAAATATTTTTCCGGGAGGCAATACGGTAACAATGAAAAGAAACAGGAATTTCATGTTTGAAGGTATCATCAACGCCGGCAACCTTAGTTTTTTCGGAACCAATTTTACGTTTGACTATGAGAGGTTCAGCATCAGTCTCCAGAACGTTGATTCATTAAGCATGAGGGCCCGGCTTGATGAAACCGACGCATACGGACGGGCCAGGCTTACCGGTGTCAGGAACCTTATCAGAAACGTTACCGGAGAACTGATAATTGACAGTCCCTTCAACAAATCGGGCAGGGTTGATCAACCAGAGTATCCAAAATTCAAAAGCAATGAAAACTCATATGTTTTCTATGATAATCCGGAAATTCAAAATGGCGCTTACAAACAGGAAGAGTTTTATTTTGAGCTTTATCCTTTTGTAATGGACAGCCTTAACACATTCGGGAATAGTGAGTTTAATTTCAACGGCAGACTGATTTCGGCCGGAATATTTCCGGTAATTGAAGAGAGTCTTACCCTGCAGGAGGATTATTCTCTGGGGATAAAACATACTGTTGGCGGTGGACTGCCGGTTTATGGCGGCAAAGGCACGTTTTACCGCGAGATTCAGCTCAGCAATAGCGGATTAAGGGGAAGCGGCCAACTTGATTATCTTGCTTCAGAACTATACTCCGAAGATTTCCTGTTTCTTCCGGAATCCATGACAACGGTCACAAATGATTTTTTTGTTGTAAAGCAAGTCACGGGAACAGAATTTCCCGCGGCATCTTCAAGGAACAACACTATACAATGGCTGCCGGATAAGGATGTAATGACGGTTATGCAGAATGACGACCCGTTCAGTATGTTTGATGACCAGGCCATGCTTAAAGGTTCGTTGAACATAACTCCTTCCGGACTGAGCGGTGCCGGGATAATTAATCTTGACCGGGCAGAAATCTCATCTGACAGTTATACTTTTTCATCAGAATCCTTTAAATCAGCAGAAAGCAAACTGGCTTTCCGGAATCCGGAAAACAAAGACAACACACTTACGGCAGGGAATCTTGATTGCTTTATTGACCTGGATGCACGCAGAGGGGAATTTTCCACTTACCCGGATAATAGCATGGTCTTTCTGCCGGTAAACGGCTATGCTGCCGACCCGGAATCATTTGCCTGGGATATGGATAATAGCCGTTTTGAGTTTGTCTCATCGCGCACAAACCCGGAAAACGGTCTGCAGGGTGCCGAATATATCTCAACGGTGCAGGGACAGGATTCTTTGAGTTTCTTTTCGCCCCGGACAGTGTTGGATTACGACAGCCATCTGCTGACGGCACATGAGGTAAATTACATAGAAATAGCGGATGCCCGGATATTCCCCGCCGGAGAATCGATAATAATAGGTGAAAGTGCCGATATCTTTCCCCTCCGGGAGGCAAGTCTGAAGGCAGGGCCCGACCGGTCGCCACATGAGATATACAATGCCGGCATTAAGATTACCTCAAAAAATAAGTTCAGCGGTTCAGGCGATTATGATTACATTGATGCGCTGGATGAAATACAAACAATTCATTTCAGTGATATAACAGTTGATGATGATAACCAGACCATAGCCCGGGGAAAGAAGGAAGAATCCGATAATTTTATGCTGAGCCCGGCTTTCGCTTTTTACGGTGGGATTGAAATGAAAGCCTCAAATCCTCACCTGAACTTCAGGGGAGCAACAAGGATAATGCACGAATGTGAAGGCCTCTCCGATCAGTGGCTGGCTTTTGAGAACATAACAGACCCTGCTGATATCATGATCCCTGTGCCGGTCAGAGCGGTTTCAGACGAGCGCGAGCCGATATATTCGGGGATTTTTGTCGCAACCGATTCAGTCCATATTTATCCCGCCTTTATGTCGGGAAGGAAAAATTATGCCGACCGGCTCCTTGTGGAGACGGAAGGATACATGAAATATGACGAAAATACTGGAGAATACATCATTGCGTCAGCCGAAAAGCTCAGAAATCCTGAACTGCCTGGAAACTACCTCCGGCTAAACCCGCAGGAGTGCCTTTTACAAACGGGTGGGAAGCTGAATCTCGGAGTTACCCTGGGTCAAATTGAGTTAACCGGGATCGGCTCGGCAATAAACAGGATAAATAAAAACGAAACAAACATCGGGGCGGTTCTGTCGCTGGATTTCTTTTTTTCGGACGAGGCACTGTCACTCATTGCCCATGATGCCGACAGTCTGCCGGGCACTCCGGCTGATTCGGCGGTGTATTTATATGACGGCGGACTTTCAGAATTGCTGGGAAGGGAGAGAGCCGGGCAATTCACAGCTGCCCGGCCAGGAGGCGGCAGACAGGGGCGGCTTCCCGAAGAATTGCAGAAAACCTTTGTTCTTTCACATGTCGATCTTAACTGGAACAGGGATAGCCGGTCCTATGTATCAAGTGGAAAAATAGGCATTGCTTACATAAACGGTGTTGAAATAAACAAGTTCTTTAACGGTTATCTTGAAATAACCAAACGCCGGTCGGGCGACTATATGGATTTATATATTGAATTTGATAATAACCGCTGGTACTATTTCGGGTATACCCGGGGAGTGATGCAGGCATTCTCTTCAAACCGGGATTTTGTAACAATTATTGACGATCTTGCCCTCCGGCACAGAAGGGCAAGGGGTGATTCGGATCAAGAAAGATATATCTACATGCTTGCCACCGACACCAAAATTGAGCAGTTCTTTCAAACCTACAGCAGGCACCTGGAAACAACCGATGTTCATTCGACTGAAGATGAAGGTGGGCCTGACAGCTAAGCTATTTTCGGGAAAGCTCAATTATCTCCAGATCAAAAATCCTCACGCCATCAATCTGAAAGCGCACCGCGGTCTGCACCCGGTGCATGCCGGATCTGCCGGCTGCACCGGGATTAATATGGAGCAGACCGAGTTTCCTGTCATTCATGACTTTAAGTATGTGTGAATGGCCCGATATAAAAAGTGCCGGGGGTGAAGAGATTATCTCTTTCCTTACC
>PWPZ01000218.1 GCA_003556985.1 Bacteroidota bacterium | reverse complement strand
TCTCTTCAGGAAGGGCACCGAAATCCAGTCCGCCCTGCCTGATCATTCTGGCAAGTTCCCGGGTGGTAAGGACATAATCAACATCCTGGTAGCCGCTGTCCCTCATCTCCGGCCTGTCGGCCTCAAATTTCTTGGCTGTACAGGGCATGATAGAAACAGACACAATATTTGCAGGATCAAGATTCTTCTTTTGGGCATAATAGGTTTTTGCAAGGGCACCAAACATCTGCTGGGGTGACTTGCAAGTGGAAAGATTATCCAGGTATTCAGGGAAGGTGTGTTCAATAAACTTTATCCATCCGGGAGAACAGGAAGTTGCCATGGGCAGCTTAACGTCCGGATCCTTATCCACCAGGGCCTTTTTGAGCCTGGTAAGCAATTCCGTGCCTTCTTCCATAATGGTAAGGTCGGCCGAAAAATCGGTATCCAGAACCGAATCAAAGCCCAACCTCTTGAGGGCGGAAACCATCTTCCCGGTAACCACCTGTCCGGTATCCAGTCCGAGATCTTCTCCAAGAGCTACCCTGGTAGCTGGAGCGGTTTGCACAACCACGTGCTTGTTTTCGTCATAAATTGCATCCCAAACCTCATCGATATAATTTCGCTCAACCAGTGCGCCCGTGGGGCAGCGGTTAATGCACTGGCCGCAATTTGTACAAACTACATCGTACATAGAATTTTCAAAGAAGGTGGAAATTTTCATTTTATCACCTTTGTAGGCAACCCCCAGAGCACTTACATGCTGTAATTCCTCACAGGTACGCACGCATCGCTGGCAACGGATGCATTTACTGTCATCCTTTATGATGGAAGGAGAGAAATTATCGACCGTATAATTTTTCAGAGGCACAAGGTCCAGAAACAACTGTTCGCTGGAAGTTTTATATTCACCGGCAAGATCCTGCAGTTCGCATTTTTTGTTTTTATAGCAATTTGTGCAATCGGCATTATGTTCGGAAAGCAGGAGTTCAATTACATTCTTCCTTGCGGAACGCACCTTGAGGGTATTGGTATTGATTTCCATACCGTCAGAAGCCGGCATGGCACACGCGGCAACCAGTGCACGCGCACCCGATACTTCCACCATACACACCCTGCAATTACCTGCAACACAAAGGTCTTCATGATAACACAAGGTAGGAATATGAACATTTACAGCTTTGGCAGCATCGAGTATTGTTTTTCCCTCTTCAACTTTTACATCAACACCGTCTATTTTTAAATTTATATTTTTAGCCATTTCTTTGTTTTTAATTTTTGAATTCAGTAATGCATTAATAAATCATTTCTTCCCTGAAGTTCCCGACTATTGAGGAGAAAGAGTTGGCAACCGATTGCCCCAGTCCGCACTTTGAGGCTATTTTCATGGTGTCGCTGAGCTTGAGAAGCTGATCCAGGTATGCACCTTTTCTTTCACCCTTTTTCACTGCCTCTATGCCCTTGATCAACTGCTGGCATCCCACCCGGCAGGGTGTACACTGGCCGCATGATTCTTCCTCAAAGAACTCCAGGTAATTATGTAATACATTATACATAGAACGGGATGAATTGAAAACTTTCATGGATCCTCCGGTAGGAACCCCTTCAAAACCAATAATTGTTTCTTTAAGCTTCTTCCTGGGAACACAGAAACCTGCGGCACCCCCAACCTGTACAGCCTTTGTGTCGCCATCGCCAAATTCCTCCACGAAATTGTCGAGCGACATGCCCAGCTCCAGCTCATATATACCCGGTATGGGTGTATCTCCGGAAACAGAAAATACCTTGGAACCACGGGAATCGGATGTGCCCAGCTCTTTAAATTTCAAGGGCCCGTGCTTGCATATCATAAAGGCGTAAACAAGAGTTTCAACATTGTTTATCACGGTGGGCTTATTACGGAACCCTGCAACAGTCGGATAGGGAGGCTTGTTTCTCGGTTCTCCTCTTTTACCTTCCATTGATTCGAACAGCGCACTTTCCTCACCGCATATATATGCACCGCTGCCCATCTGAATCAATATTTCGAAATCCAGAAGATCTTTTATGTCGCGATGAAATGCATCAAGCGCCTTACGCAGTTCGGGTAAAAGGAAGCGGTATTCTCCACGGAGATAGATATATCCTTTTTTTGCTCCGATAACTTTGGCACAGACTGCCATTCCGCTGAAAACCTTGCTGGGTACCTTGAAAAGTATTTCCCTGTCCTTAAAAGTACCGGGCTCTCCCTCGTCGGCGTTACATATCACAAAACGCTCATCAGCCGGCTGCTCTGCAGTAAACTTCCATTTCAGTCCGGTCGGAAAACCGGCTCCTCCCCTTCCCTTCAGGCCCGACTCAAGAATGTCATTTACGATCTCGTCATTGGATTTTGCAAATGTTTTTTCAAGCACCTGGCGGCACTCACAATCCTCATGAAAAATAAGGTCTACTCTTTTTAATTTGTTATATGTCATGATGCTGTTCTCCTTTTATTTTATTTTAGTCCGCTGAAACACCATGCTTAAGATCTCTGCGTTTTTGTAAAATTCTCTGCATGGTTTTTTACTTTATTTATTGGTGGCGTAATCGGTAATGATCTCAATTGCCTTATCAATGTTAAGATTGGTATAAGCCTGATCATTTATAAGCATTGCCGGGCCTTCATGGCACCATCCCAGACAATTGGTTTCAAGAAGGGTGAACTTTTTGTTGTGGGAGGTTTCTCCGAGCTTAATCTTCAGAGAGTCTTCAATAGCCTGAATAATCTGGTTCTTCCCTTTCATGTCGCAGGTAATGGTACGGCATACCCTGATTACATATTTTCCTCTGGGTTCGGTATCCAGAAATGTATAAAACGTTGCTGTTCCATAAACCTGTGCCGCCGACATGTCAAGTTCCCGGGCTACTTCGGTGAGAGCCGTGTCGGACAAATATCTTTCCTGTTCGACTATGCCCTGCAAAATATGAAGCAGATTTTCTCTCTTTCTCCCGTATTTATCGGCCAAACTTTTAACTAATTCCTGAACTTCTGGCATCTTTTTTCTTTTTAAGTTAGATAATAGATGAGTTATTTGTTATTTCTGTAACATTGTTAATTTATTAACAATAGAAAAATTATCATTTTCTTTTAAGACTCTTCTAAATGTATTATATGCAAAAAGGGTAAAACATAACAAAAGTCATGTTTTACCCTTTTTTGTAATAAAAACAAAATTTAAAACTGTTTTAAATAGCTGGATAATGCATTGCGGAAAGAAGATGAACCTGCCTGCATCCCTGTGAATCTGCAGGGCATATATGTCCGTTACTGTAAAATAGTCATCTCCTCCAGTAAATGACCGGCACCGGCAAACCTTTCAGTAATAAAAAGGATGTAATTTATATCAACGCTGATATTCCTGCATTTTTCAGGATCAAACATAATGTCGCTCATGGTTCCTTCCCAAACCCTGTCAAAATTTATCCCGATAAGCTGACCATCGCCATTTATGACAGGGCTACCGGAATTACCCCCGGTGGTATGGTTTGATGCGATGAATCCGACTCTCATTTCCCCGTCTACGGACCCGGAGCCGAAATCACCTTCATCATAGAGTTCTTTTAATTTTTGTGGTATGACATAATCGGAAATACCGCTCCTGTTTTTATCAATAACACCGGAAAGAGTTGTATATTTTTCATAATAAACGGCATCCCGGGGTGAATAACCTTTTACCTGCCCGTACGCTACCCTCAGGGTCCGGTTGGCATCCGGATAAAATGCCCTGCCGGGCTCCATCATTCTAAGGCCTTCTACAAACAAACGATACCTGGGGACCAGCTGATCATTGACCTCATGCCAGGCAACGGTAACCCGGTCAATATACAACGATCTGATGTCACGGACTATCCGCACAAGGATATCATCCTCAATAAGCTCAGCCATATCAGCTGCATAATTCTCAAGAAGTTCATCCACTCCCTCCCTGCTTACGAAAAAACTTGAATTATAAACATGGCTGGCAAACAGACTGAAATCGGAATCAAAATCATCTATCACCTTCTCAAAGAATGAGGGATGGAATTCCTCATCAATATTATCCATGTACATTTCCAGCATTTTGCCGAACACCTGGCGGTCGATGGGCCGGTGATAATCCCTGAAGAAATTTTCAGTTGCCGTTTCAAGCAGCACCATCAGGAAATCAGCATCGTACTCTTCGGGATTCATCAGATATGCATCGGTTAACCGGATAAAATCATTAACAAACCTGACCGACTCAATGGCATATAAAGCTTCCCTGCCATATTCCATTGGCAGGGTATAATACTCAAGCCGGCTGTAAAGGCTGTCAAACGAAGGAAGCAGATCCCCGTATCTCTCTCTTCGCCCGGCATCATCCTCAACCCAGGCGGCAAACTTATCCTCAAGTGCCTTTTTCCTACCCGTGGCATCAAGCCGGGCAAGTCCCCTGTTTTCTCCCTGCCACCGCTTCCAGGCATTACTCACCCCGGCGAATTTAGAGGCATATTTGATCCTGACAGTATCACTTTTTTCCATTTCTCTTCCCATAATGGCAAGCCGCTCATCTCTCAGCCGTATATTATGGGGATTGGTCAGTCCGGTAATGATCTCCACTGCCTGAGATGTCAGGTACTGCCGTGTGGATCCGGGAAATCCGTACACCATGGTAAAATCGCCTTCACGGACTCCTCCTGCAGAAACGGGGAGGGAAACTGGCGGACTATAAGGAACATTTTCTTCCGAATACCCGGCCGGTTTGTTATCACTGTCAGCATAGATCCTGAAAAAAGCAAAATCGCCGGTATGACGGGGCCACATCCAGTTATCGGTATCGCCCCCGAATTTTCCGATGGAGGAAGGCGGTGCGCCAACAAGTCTGACATCATCAAACACCTCGTAAACAAATAAATAGTATTCGCTACCAAAATAAAATGCGTTGACATCGGCATCGTATCGGGTACCTTCCATGGCTTCTTCTGCTATACTGCGGGAGATTGCATCTATCGCTGCCTGTCTTTCATTTTCATCCATCCCCTCATCAATAACGGCAAGCACCCTGTCGGTAACATCCTCCATCCTCACGGTAAAGGTGACTGTCAGACCGGGATTGGGAAGCTCCTCATCAGTGGTCATAGCCCAGAAGCCATCGGTGAGGTAGTCATTGTCGACGCTGCTGTGCGACTGGATTGAACGGTAGGCACAATGATGATTGGTCAGCACAAGGCCCTGGTCGGAAACCACAACCCCTGTACATCCGCCGATCCGAACAACTGCATCCTTCATGCTGGGCCGGTTAACACTGTATATGTCTTCGGCCGAAAGGCGAAATCCCTTTTTCTGCATTTCTTCAAGATTATACCTGTCAACAAGAAGGGGAAGCCACATACCTTCCCCCGGGAAAACCGGAAGGAAAGTAAGGAGAAATAAAAGCAAGGTGGTCTGGAAACGTGTCATAATGGTATTTTAATTGTAATATTGATTGTCATGCAGGTTTGATCCGCTTTATTGAAATTAAGAAAGTGCGGCGTCAGACAGATCACAGCTCCCTGAGGGCTTTGTAAACCTTGTCTACCGGTAATCCCATCACATTGAAATAGGAGCCCTCAATTGACTCAATTCCCACATAACCGATCCATTCCTGAATTCCGTAGGCACCAGCTTTATCGTAGGGCCGGTAATTATCTACATAAAACAGGATCTCAGTGGCCTCCAGCTTCCTGAAATAAACGGTGGTCAGAGAATAAAACGAGTCGGTCCGGTTACTGCTTTTTACACAGACTCCGGAAACAACCTGGTGGCTGCGCCCGGAAAGTTCGTTAAGGAACCCGATGGCATCATTTCGGCCGGCCGGCTTGTTGATAACCGTATTATTGCACCATACTATAGTATCGGCTGCAATAATAACGGTCCTTTCGTCCATCAGATTATCAAGGGCACCTGCTTTCTTGCCGGCAAGATACACCGGAATCTCAGTTTTGGTTAGTGACGCCGGATAGGTTTCCTCAACTCCCGGGGGATTGCTGACTTCAAATTCAATCCCCAGTCCCCTTAGCAGCTCCTGACGCCGCGGTGATTTGGAAGCAAGTATTATCCGGTGGTTTATGAATTTGTCGTACAGTTCAGACATATTGCATCAAAGGTTTTTGGCTGCTGGTTAATTTTCTCTCTCTGAATTGCTTTTGTTCCGGCTATGGCTTTCTCCTGATACAGGTTTAGTAAACAGATATAATTATATATCTCACCACAAATGAATAAAAGATTCCCGCCAGCATGATAAGCTTGGCAAGGTTATGGGCATTTTTATAATCGGATTTTTTCCGGGCCTTAAATACTTTATAAAACAACAGTGATAAAGGAAGGATCAAAAATACGATGAAATAGGACAGGCTCAGGTAATCGGTTTCCCCGTAAAAGCCTATCATAAGATAGGCTTTGTACAGAAAGGCAAGGGAAGC
>PWPZ01000137.1 GCA_003556985.1 Bacteroidota bacterium | reverse complement strand
TTCGAAGGTGAGATTTATTACCAGGTCATTTACCCCCTCCACGGCCCTTACCTTTTCATTTATTTCGGCCATCAGCTCATCAACCATAGGGCAATTGGGAGCGGTAAGGGTCATAACAATCTCAACCTTGCCTCCCTCTTCAACGATTATTTCATAAATCAGACCCAGATCATAAATATTAACCGGGATCTCCGGATCATAAATGTTTTTAAGGACTCTTCCTATCTCGCTTTCAAGTTCAAGATAATTATTTTGGGTTTCCATAGTCAGCTCATTTTTGTTTGCTTTTCGCCTGGAATGCCAGCGCGTAAAGCTTCATCTGTTTAATCATCGAAACAAGCCCGTTTGACCTTGCAGGGGAGAGATTCTCATTTAATCCTATCGTGTTTATAAAATCCAGGTCGGTATTGATTATCTCCTCCGGGCTCCTGCCTGACATAACACGCACCAGAAGTGCGATAATCCCTTTGGTAATAATTGCATCGCTGTCGGCCGTGAACACAATCCTGCCGTCTTCCATATCAGCTTTAAGCCAGACCTTTGACTGGCATCCTTCAATGAGATGTTCCGGGGTTTTGTATTTTTCCTCTATCACCGGAAGGGATTTGCTGAGCTCAATAAGGTAATTGTATTTATCAAGCCAGTCGTCAAAAACCGTAAATTCTTCAACTATCTCTTCCTGGACTTCCTGCATTGTCTTTTCTGCCATAACCTGCTAATTAAACATTTCCTTTACTTTTTCAATAGCCTCGCAAAGCCTGTCAATCTCTTCCCTGGTATTGTAAAAAACCATGGAAGCTCTAATGGTCCCACGTATCCCCAACAATTCCATGAAAGGCTGTGCACAATGATTTCCGGTACGAACGGCTATTCCGTATTTATCAATTATCATGCCGGCATCAAAAGGATGGATATCATCAAGTATAAATGATAATATGCTTATCTTGTTTTCAGCCTGACCAAAAAGATGCAGTCCGTCAATTTCAGAGAGCCTTCTGCTTCCGTATTCAAGCAGCTCCTTTTCCCTGGCAACTATCTCATCAAGGCCGGTTTCTTCAATATACCTCACGGCGGCGGCAAGTCCTATAACACCGGTATAATTGGGTGTGCCGGCTTCAAATTTAAACGGAAGCCTGTTAAAGGTGGTCTTTTCGAAAGTGACCTGATCAACCATTTCGCCGCCGGTCTGATAAGGCGGCAGCTCCTCAAGAATACTTTCTTTGCCGTAAATCACACCCGTTCCGGTGGGTCCGTACATTTTATGGCCGGAAAAAACGTAAAAATCGGCATCCAGATCCTGAACATCGACTTTACCATGCTGGACGGCCTGGGTTCCGTCAATAAGTACAGGCACATTCTTTTGATGAGCCGTTTGAATCATCTCCCTGACCGGGTTAATTGTCCCGATTGAATTGGCTACATGGGTAATGGCAACAAGACGTGTGTTTGATGAAAAAAGCCTGTCATACTCTTCAAGCAGAAGCTCTCCGTCAGAATTCAGGGGTATTACCTTAAGACTGGCTCCCTTTCTCTCGCAGAGCATCTGCCAGGGAACAATATTTGCATGGTGCTCAATCGCAGAGATAATTATCTCATCACCCCGGGAAATATATTTTTCACCAAAGCTGAAAGCAACCAGGTTTATTCCCCCGGTGGTACCGGAAGTAAAAATTATTTCGTGGTCATAACGGGCATTTATGAATTTCCGGATGGTTTCCCGGGCCTCCTCAAAATGCCGGGTGGTCAGATCGCTCAAATAATGAACGCCCCTGTGGATATTGCTGTTGGTTTCCCTGTACACCTTGTCCATGCGGTCGATAACCTGTACGGGCTTCTGGGTGGTGGCAGCATTATCAAAATAAACAAATGGTTTATTATGAACCGTTTGCTTTAAAATTGGAAAATCATTTCTTATTTTAACTATATCCAGAGCCAAGGCAGTTAATTTTGGTAAGTTTCAGTTATAAGGTATCTATCCGCATTGCATTGCACAATTGTTACACCGGCTAAGCTCTCCCCTGAGTCTTTTATTCACAAGATGATCGATTCTTTCGCGCAGTGCTTTTACCCTGATATTCTTTATCACATCATGGGCAAAGGCAAACATGAGCAAGAGTCTTGCCTCCCGGTGGTTTATCCCTCTTGATCGCATATAAAAAAGTGCGTCTTCATCAAGCTGTCCCAAAGTTGATCCGTGACTGCATTTCACATCATCAGCATATATTTCAAGTTGCGGCCGTGAATACATCCTGGCATCATCAGTCATCAATATACTGTTGTTTGACTGATAGGCATTGGTTTTCTGGGCATCACGCTCAACAAGAATACGTCCAGTAAAGGCGCCCAGAGCAGTGTCATCAAGAACCCCCTTGTAAAGCTGGTTACTGAAACAATTGGGACTTGAATGGTCGATAAAAACAAAATTATCAATATACTGGTTCTTATCGGCCAGGTAAAGGCCCATACTGTGATTTTCGGCATGTTCGCCGTTCATTTTCACAAATACGTTGTTACGGATAAAGCCACCATGAAGCGAAATGATGTTCGAAGCAAGATGTGAGCCGGCTTCCTGGTGACTGTAGCTATGAGTTATCTGTGTTGATCCGTTGTGTTCATTCTGTATCCGTGTCAGATTTATTTGCGCCCTTTCCCCGGCAAAAACCTCATTGACTGAATTGGTAAGGAACCTGTGGGCCGAAAGGCTGTGATCACAGACAACTATATTCAGCCCTGCATCTTCACCTTCAATGAAGAGGTTTCTGTGCTGAGCCATCTGCCCGGTATCGGAGATCATTATGTTAACGATCTGTACGGGCTTCTCAGATCTGACTCCGGGGGGTGCATAAACAAATATCCCGTCCTGCGCAAAGGCAGTATTCAGCGCAACAAGACCATCTTTTGAATTACCAGAATAGCGCCCGTAATGCTTTTCTACTATTTCGGGGTAATCCTTTGCCGCCTGCTTCATACTGCCGGCGATTACCCCTCCCGGCAGCTCCCTTAGCTCTTGCCCGTTGTTGTAAAATCTTCCATTAACCAGCAGCAAAAGACTGGTATCGAGATGGGGAACATCACAGTGAAAAATTTCCCGGATATTGAAATTTATTTTCTGCTCACCGAAAGATTTTTCCAAATCCTGCCGGAAAACCGAATTAATATCAGCATACAGGTAATCCTCTTTCTTTCTGTCCGGAAATCCGAGCTTTTCAAGCTTCCCGATAGCATTGTCTCTTAATGCATTCATCAGGGGAGCCGAATTGGCTGCTATTTCGCCGGATTTGTTTCTGTAAAGCTCCAGAAATTGCTCTTTAAGGGAAATATTTTCAGTTATTGTACTCATAAATATTATTGATTAACTTCTTCCGCATTTATCCACTCATAACCCTTCTCTTCCAGCAGAAGTGCCAGCTCTTTTCCTCCCGATTTTACAATTCGCCCGTTATAAAGTACATGCACGAAATCAGGCACGATATAATCAAGCAGTCGCTGGTAATGGGTTATTACGATTGTGGCATTATGAGGAGATTTCAGATTATTTACCCCTCTGGCCACTATCCTCAGTGCATCAATATCAAGTCCGGAGTCGGTTTCATCGAGGATGGCCAGATCGGGTTCAAGCATGGCCATTTGAAATATTTCATTTTTCTTTTTTTCGCCTCCCGAAAAACCTTCATTAACAGAACGGTTGGTAAGGGAAGAAGATATTTCAACCAGATCCTTTTTCTCTCTCATTTTTTTCAGAAATTCGGAGGCCGACAATGGTTCTTCACCGCGATGCTTACGCATTTCATTAATTGCGGTTTTCATGAAGTTAACCATGCTTACGCCGGGAATTTCAATGGGATACTGGAACCCCAGGAACAATCCTTCCTTGGCCCGCTCCTCGGGCGATTTTTCAAGGAGGTCCTGATCCTTGTAGGTTACCTTTCCGGAAGTAACTTCGTAAAGCTCCCTCCCTGCCAGAACCGAGGCAAGAGTACTTTTTCCGGAGCCGTTGGGGCCCATTATGGCATGAAGTTCGCCGGCTCTGACCTCAAGGTTTATTCCCTTGAGTATTTCCTCACCATCTATTGAGACTTTTAAATCTTTTATAACCAACATCTTATTTGATATTTAACTTTAACTTAACAGTGTCCTGCTAATAATCTATTACATATTTAAAGGGAAATTAAATCCCGTTTATCTGCATAAGGTTAACGGCGGTAAGCCGGAATTCTCCTCGATTTCTATCTTTAGAAGTCTTACTGCCGGATCAGCCAACACTTCCCTCCAGGCTTATCTGAAGGAGTTTTTGTGCTTCCACCGCAAATTCCATGGGTAGCTTGTTCAGAACTTCCTTGGCATAACCATTAATGATGAGCCCAATGGCATCTTCTGTTGAAATACCGCGCTGGTTGCAATAAAAAATCTGATCCTCGCCAATCTTCGAAGTGGTGGCTTCGTGTTCAATAATAGCGGAATGGTTGGCCGACTCAATATAAGGAAAAGTATGAGCACCGCATTTGTCTCCCAGCAGAAGAGAATCGCACTGACTGAAATTCCGGGCATTCCCGGCTCCGCGCAGTACCTTGACAAGGCCACGATAACTATTGTTGCTTACTCCCGCACTGATACCCTTGGATACTATTATACTTTTGGTATTCTTTCCTATATGAATCATTTTGGTTCCGGTATCTGCCTGCTGGTGATTATTGGTCACGGCCACCGAGTAAAATTCACCGGTTGAATTATGCCCCCTGAGGATAACACTGGGATATTTCCATGTGATGGCCGAACCCGTTTCAATCTGGGTCCATGATATCCTGGAATTATCCCCTTTACAAATCCCTCTTTTTGTCACGAAATTATAAATCCCTCCTTTACCCTCCTTGTTACCCGGATACCAGTTCTGGACCGTGGCATATTTAACCTCGGCGTTTTCCATGGCAACTATTTCCACAATGGCAGCATGAAGCTGATTCTCATCGCGCATGGGTGCGGTACAACCCTCGAGATAACTAACATAACTCTTATCTTCGGCAACTATCAGGGTACGTTCGAACTGGCCGGTATTGGCAGCATTTATTCTAAAATAGGTTGAGAGCTCCATGGGGCAACGAACCCCTTTAGGAATATAGCAGAATGAGCCATCGCTGAATACTGCCGAATTAAGAGCGGCAAAATAATTATCTGTATAGGGAACCACCGAGCCCATATATTTTCTTACAAGATCGGGATACTCCCGCACCGCCTCAGAGAATGAACAGAATATAATTCCAAGTTCGGCAAGGGTTTCTTTAAATGTAGTCTTTACCGATACACTGTCCATTACAGCATCTACGGCCACTCCCGCCAAATGCTTTTGTTCTTCAAGCGGAATGCCAAGTTTGTTGAAAGTTTCGAGTAACTGGGGATCGACTTCGTCAAGACTTTCTAATTTAGCCTTCTGAACGGGAGCCGAATAATATATCTGGTCCTGGTAATTAATTTCGGGTATTTTTAAATGAGCCCATTCCGGCATCTTCATTGTAAGCCAGTGCCGGTAAGCCTTAAGGCGGAACTCAAGCATAAAATCAGGTTCATCCTTTTTGCCCGATATCAGTCTGATCACCTCTTCATTCAATCCTTTGGCAATGGAATCATGTTCGATATCGGTATAAAACCCAAACTTATATTCCCCCGAAGTCACCTCATTCAAAATCTGATCCTGGTCCTTTTGCATATCTGATCAAAAATTCGATTTAAAAATAAAAACACGTGTCATATAACCTCTGTGGTCCGGTTTGATTAACTTTGCTTTTTGTTAATCCATCTGGCCATGAGATCTTCGTTAGTATATAATGGAATTAATCTAAATAAATTGCAAAGTTACTAAAAAACTAACAAATTCAATTTAGATTTGTTAAATTGGAGGTATGTATTAACATAAACTAATTTGATCATTCTCCCCTGCAATAACCATCATGAAGGGGGGTGAACTTTGTTATGAATCTGATAAACTGATTTGCACAAATGGTAAAAACCGATAAAAATATTCAGGATCTTGGAGAATTTGGATTGATTAAACATCTTACCGGCGATATCAGGGTAAAAAACAAGGAAACACTGGTGGGGATAGGCGATGATGCAGCTGTGCTGGATTACGGAAATAAGCAGGTCATTGCCTCGGCCGATATGCTGGTGGAAGGCATCCATTTCAACCTTATGTACACCCCAATGAAGCATCTGGGTTATAAAGCCGTTATTGCAAACCTGTCAGATATTTATGCCATGAATGGCATACCAAAGCAAATACTGGTCTCCCTGGCCTTTTCGGCAAAATTCCCCCTTAAGAAAATAGAGAATTTGTATGCAGGTATAAAACTCGCCTGCGACAAATACAATGTCGATCTGGCCGGGGGCGATACCAGCTCATCGCTAACAG
>PWPZ01000181.1 GCA_003556985.1 Bacteroidota bacterium | reverse complement strand
GACTTCAACAAGATATCGAATGATTTAAAATCTTCGGTTGAAGAGACGGAAAAATATAAGAATGAAATAAGCAAACTCGGTCAGAATCTTTCCGAACTGAATTCTATTTATGGCAACATGCTGTCTGCAATGAGCGTAGTAAGCCGGAAAAAGTAATTACCAAATTAAAACTGTTACCGAATTATGGCTGGTAAAAAAGAAACTCCGAGACAGAAACTGATAGGTATGATGTACCTGGTGCTGATGGCAATGCTGGCGCTTAATGTATCGGTTGAAGTGCTCGATGCCTTTGTTGTAGTGGACGATGGTCTCACCAAAACAACCCAGAACTTTTCACAGCAGAACGAAGCCACATATCGTGAATTCGCGCAACGTTACGCCGAAAACCCTGTACGGGTGAGACCCTGGAAGGAAAGAGCCGATCTTGTCAGGGAAAGAGCCGATCAATTATTTGATCACATACAGGACCTCAAGCAGCAAATCGTAATTCGTGCAGAGGGCGAAGGTTCCAGTGCTATTGACGAAGACGGCAGAATAATCGGCGATAATATCAGGGCCAAGGAAAATACCAATCCCCCTGCCCAGGTTATGCTTTCAGGCAATCCAAGGGCCACCGATCTGAAAAATTCGATTGAGGAATACAGAGAGTTCCTGTTAAGCATGGTAGACGAAAGAGACGAAGGCATAAGGCAGTCGGTCGAAGCCAACCTGGTTACAGACGACCCTCCTCCAAAAGAAGGGGCAACAGTTAGCTGGGAAAGCCACCATTTCTATTATATGCCCACCATAGCCTCTCTCACACTCATGTCTGGAATGCAGGCGGATGTTAGAAATGCGGAGTCAGATGTCATCACCTACCTTCTCAACCAGATAGACGCAGGTGCATTTATGTTCAATGCTCTTGAGGCTATAACTATTCCCAGTTCAAATTACGTATTCAGAGGTGATCAATTCGAGGCAAGTGTTTTCCTGGCCGCTTTTGACACAACCCAGGCACCGGAAGTACTTTTAGGCCGGTACGAAACCATTGAAGAGGATGACGGATCGGTTAGTTACCGGATGGTAGGAGATTACCAGACACTTCCCGTCGAACAGGGAAGAGGTGTATACAGAATACGCCCCGGAACAACCGGTTATCATACCTATGGCGGACTTGTACGGCTGCGTGCTCCGGACGGATCACATATTAACCGGCCCTTCAGCAGCGAATACCAGGTTGCCGAACCCAACCTCATTGTGTCGCCCAGCAAAATGAATGTTTTCTACAGCGGGATAGACAACCCGGTTGAAATATCAATTCCCGGTCTGGCAGCAGACCAGATCAATGCCTCTGTCAACAACGGTACCATCCGGAGGATCTCGGGCAGCAATTATGTTGTTGTGCCCGGCACTACCGGAGACGCCCAGGTTTCGGTAACAGCGAGGATTAACGGGACCACCAGGAATATGGGTTCAAGGCAATTCAGGGTGCGTTCAGTTCCCGACCCGGTTGCCACCATAGCCGGAAGGAAAACAGGTACTATCGGAAGAAACGTGCTGCTGGCGCAGACAGGCGTGCTGGCCGAAATGGAAAACTTTGATTTTGATCTCAGCTTCACCGTAACAGGGTTCACCGTTTCATCAACCCAGCGTGGTTTTGTGGTTGATGCCCGCTCCAACAGCAACCGGATAACTGATGAGCAGAGGGAAATTATTCGTCAGGCGGGAAGAAACGACCGGATATACTTCGAAGATATCACTGCCGTGAGTCCCACCGGTGATGAACGGAGGCTTCCCACGGTAAGTTTCAGAATAGATTAATTTGAATATTGTATTAAAACACCTTTATACTATTAGAGATGAAGAAATTAGCAGTTATTTTTTTAATTGGTGCGGGACTTTTCCTTGCAGGAAGCCCTGAACTTTTTTCACAGGATCTTACAACCGGCAGCATTTATCAAAAAGAAAACGTGCCTTACAGAAGGCCGGTTCCTTTACCCCATCTCCGCGAAGCAGATATTGTCTGGTCAAAGATGATATGGAGAATGGTCGATCTCAGGGAAAAGATGAATCAGCCGCTCTATTTTCCCACAGAGCCTTTCGGATCAAGAATGAGCCTTATTGACGTACTCTATAATGGCATCATGAACGGCGAGATCATGGCTTACACCAGTGATGAATTCAGGGAAACCTATGACCTTGAAGCAGTGCAGAATAATCTGGGAGCAGAAGTTACAACAGAAACAGTAGTGGACGTTGATACAGGCGAAGAGGTAGAGCGGCAGATTGAAGGCGAGGTGCGTACTCACGAAGTAAGGGAATACCTTGTTTTGGAGCAGTGGTATTTTGACAAGCAGCACTCAACATTCGGTTCCAGAATAATTGGGTTTTCCCCAATCAGGATTTACCAGAGAAGAGACGAGCAGGGTAATGAGACTGAAGAAAGGCTCAGGCGCCAGGCTTTCTGGATATATTTCCCCCATGCCAGGGAGGTCCTTGCCCGCAGCGAGGTGTATACCGCAAACAATGACCTCTCCAGTCTCTCATTCGACGATCTGTTAATGCAGAGACGCTTCACAGGGTATATTTACCGTGAATCCAATGTATATAACAACAGGGCCATAATGGATTATGCCCTGGGTCGTGATGCACTCTACGAATCAGACCGCATACAAAATGCCATATTTGATTTTGAACAGGACCTTTGGGAATATTAAAATAAGCCAGTCACTAAATAAAACCGGAGTGATTAGCTCCGGTTTTTTTATATTATACAATTAAATGACCACCGGGCAGAATGTTATGCACCGATGTGGCATGAGGGTAATACTGTCAGAGATATTCCTCTCCCTTTTCAATTTTTACATCGGTTACAAACTGTTTGATTTTTTGCTCGTCTTCCAACCGGCATACCAGAAGGATGTTTCCCGATTCAACCACGATATAACCTTCCAGTCCCTGCAAAACCACTATTTTTTCAGGAGGCACATTTATAACGGAATTCTTAACCCCATATGTAAACACATTATCTCCTGCAATCATATTACTGTCATCGTTTTTCGATGAGTTTTCATAAAGTGAGCCCCAGCTGCCCAGGTCAGACCATCCAAAATCAGCAAAGAATACGTACACCTCCTCGGCTTTTTCCATTATTCCATAATCGACCGAAATATTTTTGCAGGTTGAATATACTTCAGTAATGAATTTCTCTTCTGCTTCCGTATTGTAAACATCAATCCCGGAGGCAAAGAGGGAATCAACTTCGGGCAGGTATTGTTTGAAGGCCGCCAATATTGACTCAAGCGACCAGATGAAGATACCTGAATTCCAGTAAAACTCGCCACTTTCAAAGAATACCCTGGCCAGCTCCATATCAGGCTTCTCGGTAAAGGTTTTTACCTTCCTCAGGTTATCGGGCCTTCCCGGAAGTTTTTTGGTATTGGCCTGGATATAGCCATATCCGGTTTCAGGCCGGTTTGGCTTGATCCCGAGAGTAAGCAATACATTTTCAGACGAGGCTACTTCCAGGGCCTCCCTTATTTCATTAAGAAACACATCCTGCTTCAAAATAAGGTGGTCGGCGGGCGATACGACAAAAACCGCGTTGGGGTTCATAAGCTTGATCTTGTAACTTGCATAAGCTATACAGGGTGCCGTATTTTTTCTCATCGGCTCCAGGAGAACCTGCCCGGGTGAAAGTTCGGGTAATTGCTCAAAAACAAAATCACGGTAGATAGAATTCGTAACGATAATTATATTTTCGGGCAGGATAATTTCCCGGAAACGGTCATACGTAGCCTGCAGAAGGCTTCGCCCGGTTCCCAGAATATCCAGAAACTGCTTCGGCCTCGATACCTTGCTCAATGGCCAGAAGCGGCTGCCAATACCGCCTGCCATGATAACACAATAATGATTTTTGTTCATAATTTGTTTTTGTTTGCCTGTAAGTTTTGCAAAAGTAACAAAACCATTTAAATAAAGTTTATATACACCTTAAGGTTAAGGACATTTTCCCCAAAACATAATTAATTCACTTTGATCAAATAATTAGTATTTTTACATAATCAGAACATTTCTGAAAAAAGTTTAACAGGATAAACCGCAACGGTTTCCAATCATTCCCGGCAATACATGATCATCCTGCAGCATATAGGTCGCTACTCCCTGCTTATAAAAAGAGCCTTTGCCCGGCCTGAAAAGCATAAAATGTACTATTTCCGGCTCATAAGGGAAATGGAAGCCCTTGGCATAAATTCCGTTGGCATTGTGGCCATTATATCATTCTTCATGGGAGCTGTGATCACAATACAGACCGCTTATAATACTGAAAACCCCTTGCTTCCCACTTATCTGATCGGACTGGCAGCCAGGGATTCCATACTGCTTGAGTTTTCAAGCACCATAGTTGCCCTTATCCTTGCCGGCAAGGTGGGGTCGCGTATTGCATCCGAGATTGGCACCATGAGAGTCACCGAACAAATTGATGCACTTGAGATCATGGGAATAAACTCGGCAAGCTACCTGATACTTCCCAAGATAGTTGCATTCATGATTCTGGCCCCTTTCCTTTCGGTTTTAAGCATGGTGGTGGGTATTTTCGGGGGATGGATAGCCGGGGTTTCTGCGGGAGTGGTTTCCACCGCCGATTATGTTTACGGGATAAGATTTGCATTTATTCCATATTATATAGTCTACTCCCTGATCAAGTCGGTTATTTTTGCATTTCTGATAGCCACGATCTCCGCCTACCATGGATATTACACCAGCGGCGGCGCCCTGGAAGTAGGAAGATCAAGCACCCTTGCGGTAGTGCACAGCAGCGTCTTCATACTATTGTTCAATCTGATCCTCACCCAACTGTTATTATCATGATAGAAGTGCGCCATATCAGCAAATCCTTCGACGGCGAACAGGTTCTGAATGATATTTCAGTCTCTTTCGAGCAGGGGAAAACAAATCTTATCATCGGGAAAAGCGGGTCGGGCAAGACCGTGCTCCTTAAATGCATAATAGGCCTTCATGAAGTGGATCAGGGAGAGATCTACTATAGTGGCAATAATTTTACCGCCATGAACATTATGGACAAAAAAAAGGTGCGGCAGAAATTCGGCATGCTCTTTCAGGGCGGCGCCCTTTTTGATTCACTTACCGTGGAAGAAAACGTAAGGTTCAAGCTGGATATGTTCACTGGCATGACCACCCGGGAAAAACAGGAAAGAGTAGATTTCTGCCTGAAAAGGGTCAATCTGGAAAACAAAAACGATCTTTATCCTGCCGAACTCAGCGGAGGCATGAAAAAGCGGGTTGCCATAGCCCGGGCCATAGTCCTCAATCCCCGTTACCTTTTTTGCGATGAGCCCAATTCGGGACTTGATCCGCAGACCGCCATACTTATTGACAAGCTGATAATAGAAATTACCGAAGAATTCAATATGACAACAATTGTCAACACCCACGATATCAACTCCGTCATGGAAATGGGCGACAAGGTAGTCTACATTGATAAGGGGAAAAAATGGTGGGAAGGGAGCAACCTCGACATACTCAATACTGACAATGAGGAACTTAATAATTTCCTGTTTGCAAATAAAATGGTGCGCCAGCTTAAGAATATAAACGACAGTCGACAATAACCCCTGAAACATGACCAGGGTCTGAATTTTATTTGACGATATGTTTTAAAAACGTATATTAGTTCCCGGCGATTTAGTGGCCGTATCCCCTCCTGACGATTGGCTGCAAAGCCCGCAAATAAAAAATCTTCAATTATGAAACGACAACTGATAACACTATGCTTCTGCCTTTTTGTGATCCCGGCAGCCTATGCAGGCCTCACCCCGGTTGACCTGCTCTGTGAAAACCTCACTGACCCGATGGTGATAGATGTGACTTCTCCAGGGCTGTCGTGGGTAAATGATGCCTCCCACAATTCCCGCGGCCAGTTCCAGACCGCCTACGAGATACGGGTAGCCGGCACACTTGAAAATCTTCTTGACGGCAGGGCTGATCTGTGGAACAGCGGCAGGGTTGAATCGGAAGAATCGGTTAATATACCCTATGAAGGTATTCCCCTGGCATCGCGGCAGGACTGCTGGTGGCAGGTAAGGGTATGGGACCGCGACGGACGGGTATCTGACTGGAGCGAACCGGCCTTCTGGAGCATGGGACTGCTTGATCCGGCTGAGTGGACTGCCAGGTGGATAGGCGCTCCCTGGCAGGACGACACCCCCCTGCCCCGGCCATCATCACCGGGCCGGAATTATTTTTATGACCCGGCAAATCCCTCGCCCGATCTCCCACCACCGGCTCCTATGCTGCGTAAAAGCTTTTCCATCGGCAAGGAGGTCGTTTCGGCACGGGCATATGTTACCGGACTCGGGTTTTTCGAGTTCTATGTGAACGGTGAAAAGGCGGACAACGATGTGCTGGTGCCTAACGTCACCCTTTACCACGAACGGGACGACCTG
>PWPZ01000153.1 GCA_003556985.1 Bacteroidota bacterium | reverse complement strand
TTTCCATACCTTACAGAAGTAAAAACCGAAACAGGGGAAATGAAAGTTGCAAAACTTGCTCCTTCTACCATTCTCCCTCCAAGCGCTGACAATAGAACTTGGATTCTACATCTTGATGAGTTCAATAAAGCAGACGCTGATAAGATGGCTGCTGTTATGAACTTGGTTCTTACTGGTGAAATTGGTGGTAGTGCCGATTACGATGAGGCAAAAGGAAAGAGTGTAAAATACAAACTTCCACGAAAAACTGTCATCATTGGTTCTGGTAATACTAAGGAACAAAAGAATGTAGAAAATCTCAATGTCGTTTCTGGTATGGATACCGCTACTTCAGAACGATGGCATAGAGCGGGGTATCTTCCATACAACGCAGAAAGCTGGCTTTCATCTTTTGCTTTGAAAGAATATGATTTCTTTGGTCAAAAGCTTGATACACGAGTGCCAGGTATTATCATTAACTTTGTTCTTGATAAGGTTCTTGAAAACGGAAATCAATCAGACCCATTTCTTATTCCCATTATTGCAGGAAGCGAAGAGGGAATGGAAAGCGAAAGAACAACCTCTCCTAGAGCCTGGACTTTGATTGCTGATATGATGTATATTCAGATGTATAACGATTTCAATGCAGATAAAGAACTTCAAAAGAAGTATAAAGAACATGAAGAACCCTTTAAGGCTTTTGTAAAAGACCCAACAAATCAAATAAACTATTTAAAGAAACAAGTATTTGAATTTGGGTTAAAAGGAAATGAGATTGTAGCCGATATTATTTCTCGTTATATTTATTTTGCAGAGAATCGAGTATTACCAGCAAACATTCTTCATGAGTATAAAGACCATAGAGAAAAGGTAAAGAAACTAGCTGATAAGAAAGGTGCTATTTTGTATTTGTTCTTAGGGGTTGCTTATTTTATAAATGATTCCGAGGAAGAATACAGCGAAAAGGAACTAAAGAAATATTGTATTAATGTTTCTACATTTATTGAGGATTGTGATATTCCATCGGAAGACGCAGTTGCTTTTATTCAAACTTTAAAGAGAAGTAAGAATAAGAACTCTGATAACTTCAATGAGTTTATGATTAGTATTTCTGATAGATATAAGAATGCATATGGTGGATACTATCATACATCAATTCACGAACTGAAGTAAGGATTTATTTATGTGGTATTTAAATGACTTGATAAAACATTGTGAAGAAAATCATACTTCTACTTCAAAGAATTTTTGGGTGCCTGCAAAACCTTTAAATAGCAACATAAAATACAAAAAGTTAAAGCAAAGAATGAAAGAAAGTTTTAAAGTTTTAACTGGAAAACTTGATACTTTTATTTGGCCAGAAGATGAAGAGGATTAAATGAGACCAGAAAGAATAGTAACATTGATGAACTACATATCAGATAAAGAACCTCTTATTTATCTGTTTCTCATTAACTGTGACTTTGTTGAAGATGATGGTAAAATCTTAGGCAACTCTCCAGCGGGAGTTGCCTATAAAGACAGAAGAGTTATCTTTTATTACTCCTCTGAACAAATAGAAAAGTTTTCAAAAGAAGAACTTTACTATCTTGTTATTCATGAAGCATTTCATATTCTTAAAAAGCATCATGCAAGACATAAAGATTTATTTAAGAAGAGTATGATGCTTGCAAATATGGCAGAGGATGCTGCCATAAACCATGAAATCAATTCTATGAAGTTTGGATATGAGTTAAAAGTTAAAATGCCAGAAGGTGGCATTACTCCTCCAAAAGAGTTTCTTCGTGAGTTTCAAAGAATGGGAAATGATGCTATTGAAACTTTTCGCCTATTTGCATGGATGAGCAAGAAAGCAGAAGAGAACCGACAAAAAGGACTTGAAAGTTTCGAAGAAGTCCATAATAAGAAAACAGGTGAAAGAGGACAAATAACTCAAAATAATGGTAATGGAACTTTTCAAGTAAGAAAGAAAGATGGTTCAGAAGTAACAATGAATGGTGAGGATTTAATACCAGTCATTAAACCTTCTAAGGGTGAAGGGGGAAGTTTCACACCATATAACGGAGAGGCTATTTACGAAGTTTCTTTTGATAAACATATAGAGAGTGAAGAGCAAAAAGAAGAAAACTTTGAAGATTTAAGAAATGAAATTGAAAGACAAAACTTTGCTGATAACATCATTGAACAGGCAACTAAGATTGAAGAAAAGATTAAATCAAAGCACCCAGGCAAAGAAGTAGGAAATTTAACTCGAAAGATTAAAGAACTAAATAAGCCAAAAGTAAACTGGAGAAAACAACTTAAAAAGAATATGAATACATTCATTACGAATAACTCATATTTGAAAGATAAGGTTCAATCTCCCGTAAACTATCCTTGGGACCCAAGAAGCCGTTATGGTATTTTAGGAAAACATGCCATTGAGATTGTTCACAAAGTAACTAGTTATATTATATTTGCCATTGATACATCTGGTAGTTGTTTTTACTCCGAAGAAGAAATGAAAACATTTTTTACCGAGTTAGATTTTGCAGCAAAAGAACTGAACTTTTCTCGAACAGGCAAAATACTTACAATGCAATGGGATTGGAATATTCGTGAAGGTCTAAAAGAATATAAAAGAGGTTCATGGAAAGATTTCAATTTAAGAGGTGGTGGTGGAACAAACCCTAACACTATTTTCCAATATCTTTCTGAAAAAGCTACTTCAAGAGGAAGCGGGTATCTTTTTGATGTTAATGGAGTTAGGTTTGCCACAAAAAATAAAAAGGAACTTCCATACCTTGTAATACTTACAGATGGATATTTCTTTCGATTGGGTGAAGAAGATTTAGGTATTTATAAAAACAATCCTAAAAACATTCTTTGGATTACAAGAGATAAGAGTAATATTTACCCTAAAGAAAAAGAGAACTACATACAATATACATGAAAGAAAGAATATGTTTTTTAGTAACTCACTTTTATACCCTTAAGTTTTTCATTGAGTTGGTTGATAAATATGAGCAAAATGGTATAGCTTATTATGATTGGATAAAAGAGAAGTTCTACTCTGATATTGACAAAAAGAATATAAAAAGTGTATAATGATTTATAAGGAGAAAAAATGCACTGGGAATCAATAGAAAATTTCAACTTGGATGGAAGTGTATTTAGATCAGATGATTTAAGATTTGTAGCAGAAATATACGGAGATGTTATTTCAAAGTATTTGGATACCCGAAACTTTACTGCAACTTTCTTTGCAGAAAGCGAGAACTTTGCAGATGAAGTAGAAGCGTCAGGTAATACTCATATGAAAGTAAATGATTATAACTTTTCTTTCATGCAAGACTTCTCTTTTGAACAAGCTTCTATTTTAGGAGATTTAAACTATTGTAAAGTAAATGGAATGAGATTTGTAAAAATTGTAACACCTTTTACTCGTCCTCGTTCTTATGATTTTATTATAGCTCGTTTTGATGAAGCAAAAGAAGTGGTAAAAGCTTTAATGCATAATCGAAACAAATCTTTTGTTAAAAGAACTCCTCCTCATATTATTGGAATACCAACTGCAGAAATTGAAAAGAAAACTATTGATTTTCTGCTTGATGAAGACTTAAGAGAGTTTTGTAAGAAAAGAGATATTCCCTTGAAAAGAGGTGTAATATTCGAAGGGGCTCCTGGTTGTGGAAAGTCAATGACTTTGAAGTATTTGAGAACAAAGGCAGACAATCATAATATTGAGTTTGAAGTTTTTAGTGATATCAAAGAGTTTTTAGATAACTCTGATGATTATTACAGAGACGAAAAGAAAATCTTTGTCTTTGAAGATTTCGATACCGCTCTTTTAGATAGAGATAGCACAGGTGGAACACCAAATCAAATACTTGGAAAGATTTTAAATACACTCGATGGTGTAAGGGAAATAGATAATGTAGTAAGTATTTTTACAACAAACAAGATTAAACTTTTTGATGATGCATTTATTCGTCCAGGTAGAATAGATACTGTATTTACTTTCGAACTTCCAAGCGAAGAAAATATAAGAGAGTTTGTAGATAAGTATCTTTTTGATTTTGATAAAGAGTTTATTTTAAATGTTATCTTTGAGGTTAAAAGTACTACAAATATTTCTTTTGCATACCTAAAAGGAATATCAGATGATTTAAATATCTATAAGTTTTTTGAAGGCAAAAACCCTTCTGAAAATGATATAAAGAAAATCATAAAAGAAAGAGCAGCACAAAGTAACAAGGGTGAGGACAAAGATGCCTCAAGTTTCATTTTATAAGGAGTAGAAGAATGAGCGAAGAACAAGGAACAATCTTTTTTACTAAAGTAAAAAGCGTAGAACCAGTAGAACTAAAAGACGAACAACTTAAGAGTTGGATTGAAAGTAAATATACCTTTGAAGCTGGGTATATTCCAGAAGGTTATAATGTTGTGTTTTTGCTTCTGGAAGGAAAAGATAATCCCATCGAAGATAAATGGAAGATTGTCTTCTTCAAGAAAGCAGCAGACTTCTCACAAAGTGAATCAAAGGCAATAACCCTTGATAACATTGACGAATTGGATGATGTGGAAGATAATATTGATTATCAGGTGGTAAAAGAAATTGAAACAAACTATGAAGGCGTTATTGATACATCTAGAGACCTTATTGAAAACTATAGGGAAGATGTAGAAAGTAAATATGGTAAAGCAACATAAAGAAAATAACAATCGAAGTGTTATTGTTTTTAATAATGACAAAAAAAACAAATTTGACACTTCGGTTCAAATGGTGCTCATTACTGAAAACGACTCTCACGATTTACTTTTAAATAAGAATGCTATTTTTAAAAAAAGTTTTATTGGAACTAAAATCAAAACAATAGAAAGGCGTGAAAAGTTTAAATATAGCTATTCATTATGAAAACAAAAAAAATAGGGGATGCATACATTTTTAATAAATCCAAAACCCAAAAATCAGTTTTTACCTTAGAGGCTACAAAGGTAATAATGAACCTTAATCTAAAAAGGAACCAACCCTCAAAGATTGAACAAAGCCAAAGAGTTGTTTTATTCTTTGATGCTTCTGAAACAAACACTTTTGCATCAGATACATTTTCATAAAAGGTAATAATGAAAATTCGTTTTAAACAAACAATTACGAACAAAAACATAAGTATTCACAACTCTAAAAGGGTTCCTTTTTCTTCTATAAAATTTATAGATAATGATTTCAATGCTATTGCAACCCCCGCTGTAAAATCTGAATCTGTATTAGGGGAACCTGTTTCTCCTTTACTTATGAACATACTTAAAAGAGATAGAAGAACTAAAACCATTTTACAGGAAAGTGATTCTTTTGTTTAGTTTGGTTTTGTGATATATATAAAAAAGGCAAATTTTTTTGCCTAAAAAAATATTGTCTAAGAACGCCAAAGAAAGTCTTTTTGAAAATAACAGTATTGATAATATTTATGGAAGTGATACAATACGGCACGACGAACTTCCAGAAAAGTTTAACATCATTTCCGTATCAGGAATATTGCAAAACATTATTCTTCAAATATATTCTAATAACTCTGTGAGTAAAGTACTACAAGAAGATATTTGAGTAAAGATAATGTTACTATGAACGATATAAGAAGTTATATAAAAGAAAAAGAAACTCTTGAAGAAGGTATTTTCTTTCATAAATATGATGTGAGTGTCAAAGTAGATAAGCTTGCTAATACATTAGAAAAAAGAAAATCAGAGCTAGAAAAAGAAATAAAACAAGAAACAGATTTAGAAAAAATAAACGAAAAAAAAGAAATCATCAAGGCAATAAAAAAAGCAACACCCATTATTAATGACTTTAAAAAATATTTTCAAAGACTTGAAAAGAAAATAAACAAACTTCCACAGGATGAAAAAAGAAAAGAAATAGAGTTGAAATATGAAGAAATAAGAATCTTTTTTATAAATGAACTTTATCAAATAATGTATTCAGTTGGATATAGAGCATCAACAGTTATAGCTTCTGCTATTGTTTCTTTATTGTTAGCTATTGTTTTTATACCAGGTGGAGGTCCTATCCTATTTCTACCTACTGTTCAACTTATTCGAAAAATAAATATAGCAAGAAATAGAATAACTAGCGGAGCAATCGCTAAAGATTTAGACAGAATAACGAAAGAACTTCAATCAAAAAAAAGAATGAGATTCACTAGATTTTCTTCTTTATAAAGTTATTCAATAAGCCTCTCATATTTTCAGCACCAACAGGATTTGCAGAATGAATATTAAACTCAAACTGCGGTAAATCTTTATCCATATACTCACTTACTATCCATTTAACAAAATCATATCCAGTAGGAACGTCTTCACCTAAGTCGTGGTCTAAACTCATATAAGAAGGAAACCCTTTTTGTTTTATGAGTTGTTTAGCTTCATCCACGCTTCGTACAATAACAAAGTCATTTGATTTTGGAGTTCTTATGTCATCTAGATAAAGTCTCCAGCTAGTTTCTTC
>PWPZ01000107.1 GCA_003556985.1 Bacteroidota bacterium | reverse complement strand
TTAACGACGGCGATAATGTTACGGTATTGCATCTAATCTCCGGAGGTTGATGTGCCATTCCTGCCTTTTTGTGTTACACATCCGGTATTGTGAAGGATGCGGTTTCCGCAGGTTGATATGCCATTAGTGCCTTTTTGTGTGAATTTGCACACGGGTGATTCAACAAAACAATATCACTGTTGTTCTCTAATCACACGGTCCACAAAAAAGAAATTACCGGCAAGGAAGCCTGAAAAAAGTATCCGGCCAGAGAGCCCTGAAAAAGATCATTGACAGCAAATACCCTGACAACCTACCCTTCAGGGATATCCATCCGGGAGTTCCGCAGGACCCGCAAACGGCAGCGATGTCTGAACAGAATTTTTCGCAAACAAAGGTTAACATAAAAAACAAAATACCAGTCACTATGCAACAGCGGCTTTATTCAGTACCAGAGGCAGTTAATGAAGTGCCTGCCACGTATGCCCCGGGCACACCTGAACGAGAGGAATTAAAAAAAGAAATTGAACGTGCACGATCGGTCGAGGCAGATATACCCATGATCATAGGCGGCAAAGAGATCAGGACGGGCAACACCGTCAGGATCCACCCGCCCCACGATCTTTCCCACACCCTGGGCCATTACCATCGTGGTGAAGCAGAACATGTGACCATGGCAATAGATGCCGCCCTCCAGGCTCGGCAAAGCTGGGCATCCTTGCCCTGGAGGGAGAGGGCGGCAGTATTTCTCAAGGCGGCCACATTGATATCCGGTCCTTACCGTTCCAAAATCAATGCCGCCACCATGCTCGGACAATCCAAAACAGTATACCAGTCGGAGATAGATGCAGTATGCGAGCTGGCCGATTTTCTCAGATATAACGTTCAGTATATGACGGAAATATTCATGCATCAGCCAAAGTCATCGCCCGATGCCTGGAACCGCATGGAGCAAAGACCTTTGGAAGGTTTCGTTTTTGCCCTGAGCCCTTTCAACTTCACCGCCATTGCAGGCAATCTTCCCACAGCACCTGCAATGATGGGCAACGTGGTGGTCTGGAAACCGGCAAACACCCAGATTTATGCGGCAAGAATAATTATGGAGGTCCTGTTGGAAGCAGGACTTCCCGAAGGGGTTATCAACCTGGTATTTGTGGGCGGACCTGTAGCCGGCGATGTTGTATTCTCCCACCGGGAATTTGCCGGAATCCATTATACCGGTTCCACCGAGGTACTCGGGACCATCTGGAAAACAATCGGCGACAACCTGCAGGTATACCGTTCGTATCCGAGGATTGTCGGAGAAACCGGCGGCAAGGATTTCATAATCGCCCATGCTTCGGCCAGGCCCGCACAGGTGGCAACAGCACTTTCAAGAGGGGCATTTGAGTACCAGGGCCAGAAATGTTCTGCAGCTTCCCGGGCTTATATTTCCCGGTCAATATGGGAGGAAGTAAAAAAACATATGCTTGGTCAGATCGGCACTTTCAGGACCGGGGGACCTGAAGATTTCGGTAATTTCATTACCGCCGTTATTGATAAGCCTGCATTTGACAAGCTCACCAGGGTTATCGACAAGGTAAAAAAGAATGATGAGGTGGAAATAATTGCCGGCGGGAATTATGACAGTTCAAAGGGATATTTTATTGAACCAACCGTAATACTGACCTCGGATCCATGCTATTTTACAATGATCCATGAATTATTCGGACCCATACTCAGCATATATATTTTCGAAGACAATCAGTTTGAAGAAACACTTGACCTTATTGACCGCACATCTGTTTACGGACTTACCGGGGCGGTATTTGCAAAAGAACGAAATGCCATAAACCTGGCTTCAAAAAAACTTATAAACGCTGCAGGGAATTTCTATATAAATGACAAACCAACCGGATCAGTTGTCGGACATCAGCCTTTCGGGGGTTCCCGTGCATCAGGCACAAACGACAAGGCAGGCTCAATTTTGAATCTTTACCGCTGGGTATCACCGCGCACCATCAAGGAGTCTTTTTTACCGCCCGAAGATTATCGCTATCCCCATCTGGATGATGATCATACATAGAATATCCGTGAATTTCCCGTCTGATCAGAATAACAATACGAGAAATATAAAGCATGAGAAACCGATCGGTAATGTGTTGATAAAAATACGTCATAAAGAAGACATACTCTGTTGTTTTTATCTTACTTTTGTACAGAACCGCAAAGAACCAAATAATAACAGATAAAAAATGAGTGTCTGGCAAAAATTGATACCTTATCTAAAAAACAAGTATATCCTCGCCCTGATTGTTTTTTTTGTATGGATACTGTTTTTCGACCAGAATAATCTGGTGGACAGATACATCAATTCCAGACATTTACGTCAGCTTGAAAAAGACAAAGAATATTTCAGAACACGGATAATGCAGGACTCGGCCCGCTTGAAGGAACTGAGAACAGATAAAGATAATCTGGAAAAGTTTGCAAGGGAACAATACCTTATGAAGCGGGAGAATGAAGATATTTTTATAATAGAATTCAATGATTGACAATCTCCGGCTTTCCGCAACCTCCAATCCCTGTAAAATCGGCACTACCCCTTCAATATCAGCACTTCCAAACAACTTTCCTCTGCAGCATCCTGTACTGTAACAGCAGATTTTTATTATTGCTTTCCGGAGTTATACCGCTTCTTTCGAGCAGCATTTTTGCGGCTTCTGCAACCGGCAGGTTGGGGCGTCCATTGTTTTGAGCAAAATTCAGGTATTGAAGTAACCGGAGCGCATTGAACCATATGAAAAATCTTTTTCTGAAAGTCCGGATTCCGGCCGAATGCTTATTTGCCTCTCTTACTGCCCCGGCAAAGCCGGTTTTAAAAAGGTAATCGCGCATGAACCCTGGAAAACGCTCAGTTAACCTGGCAATATCCTGGTCAGTTGACCTGTAAAAATCCGGAACCGAAGTAAAAACAGCTTCCAGTTCTTCAAAAGATTCCGGTGGATAGGTCAACAGCTGGCCCTGACTGCTTCCGGCTATTTTTTTTATGGTCGCTCCCGTCCCGAAAGCTACCCGGTCGGAAATCCTTGAAGAAGGAATTACCCGGGTAGTATTCAACTCGGTGAAATTGCCAAGGCTGAAAAGCTTATGCAAAAAATAAAAATCTTCTCCTGCCTTTTTTCTGTTCATCCCTCCCTGCCGTGCATAGATCAGCGATTTAACCGCAAAGCAGCTTCCGATAGTATGGAATGACCAGGGAAAACCGGCCAGTCTCATTGCCTGAATAAAATACCTGAGATAAATCTCATATAATATAATGGCCGGATTTACAGAACAGGAATTATTCTCACCGGGAAGAGGATGTTCAAAATAAACTGTGCATCCTTTGGTTTCAGGGCGCGAAAAACATCTTTCAAGCTCTGTGAAATAGTTATTGTCGCAAACGGAATCAGCGTCAAATGAAACAATTATACCTCTGTCATTATTCAACATGTTAAACCTGTGAACAGCCTCGTCCATCCCCACTTTACGGGCAAACCCCGCACCGGCGTGCTTTGCCGGAAATGGCGGCACATCAATTACATGAACCTTAAAATTCTGACCGGAATGGATACTGCTCCATTTTTGCACCTGCACAATAGTCTTTTTGTTTTGTTCCCGGTTCATTGTTCCGGTCCCTTCAGGTGAGTTTACCGCAACGATAACTTCTACAGGGAGAGAAGGCTTATGGGCATTATATAAGGAAACCAGAGAATCAAGAACAGCAGGTTCATTGAAACAGGGGATAACCACTATAATAGAAGTGTTCTCCCCGGGTTCATCAGGAATAAAGGGCCTGAAGAAACTATGTTTTTGCAGGTAGGAGCTGGCAAAACTCATAACAGGTCCGGTTTACCGTTGCCTGCTTTCCCGGTACTTCCTGTTTAGTCCTTCCAGAACCTCCCTTGTAATATTAAGATCCTTGCTGGTATACAGAAAAGGTCCGCCAAAGGAATGGCTGAGAATATAGTGATAATCGTGATTCCTGTTATATTCCTCGAGAAAATCATAAATGCTGTGCTGCAGACGCCGGTTCATTACCTGTTCCTCTTCCATAAGCTCCTGCGTATACTCGTCACGCTGCCCCATCAGCTCCTGCTGCAGCTGCATCAGTTGCATTTCAAGCTGTTGAGCTTCCGAACGGGTAACAAGTCCTTTCTGGACTTTATCCTGAAAATCTGTCACCTGGCGTTCGTACGAACGGGAGGTCCGGGAAAGTTCAGCCTCAAGCCTCTGCTGTTTTTCAAGGAATTCTTTCTGCAGGTCAAAGAACATGTCATAATTGTTGAGTAATGTATCAAAATTCACATATACTATGTTAGTTGAATGTGGCTCATAATTACCTCTCTCAACTTTTTCTGAATGAATTACTTCCGGTAATTCGGCTGCAGTAAAATGCAACACGTATAATACAGCAACAGCTACTCCCAGCAAAACGTTAATTATTAACGATACATTCTTCATACTAAAAGAAAATGATTAAGTAAATAAACGCCTGAAATGTAAAAATATAATATGTGTCCGGAAAAGAATTCCGCATAAAAGTTCACAAACGTACAAGATTTTTATTGAATTCGCAACCAAAAAACAGGTGAACCAGTTATAAAGAAAGTTAAAAGGAGATATTTCCTGTATAGCATATCATCCGACAATTGATAAATCAAAAAAAATCAGAATTCAGGGCAGGGAATCATTCGCGGCTTTTTGGGGATGCGGATAGAAGTCCATGAGTAAGAAATGGATATCTCATGTGCTCCCCGGGTGGAACCGAGAAGTTGGGAAATGGGAAAATCATAGCTGTAACCTATATTGAACTGATCGATCTTGTATCCAAGAAGAAATATTACTGCATCATGACCACCAGTACTCAGCCCCGGCAGGCCTCTGTACCATGCGCCCATAACCAGCGGACTCTTGTACCAGTACAATCCAAGATCAAGCTGATTGAAAGGCCCCTGCTGTTTATATAAAAAGGCGACCTGCAGACTCTCCTCGAGTCTTCTGATTGTCCGTCCCGTAACGGAAAACTTTGTTCCTCCAAAAAGAGAATACTTAACAGGGACAAATGCATTGAAATTATCTTCTCCCTCAAACTCGTACAGGGAATGATTGGGCCTGAATAGATGGTCAACAGCAAATCCAAACCAGTAATTGGAGGAATAAACCATGGCCGAACCTGAAAAATCGATACCTCCCCTTTTTCTTAATGGCGGGACCTCAATAGTGGTTGGTCGCTGTCCCCCCGGTGAAATCTGATCATTGAATATCAGCTTGTCAAAATCAATGGCCCGTTCGGTATAAAAAAAATGAGCCCCGGGCCTCATATGCCATTCCGGGTTTATGGGGAAGTCATAAGAATACTGTACTCCGATATTTGTAGTACGCAGGTTCCCGCTTCCTGCCTGATCACGCATCAGTAAAAGCCCCGCTCCGCTGTTGAAGTCATCAAACCAGTGATCGTAGGAAAAGGTGTAGGTAACGAATTGACCAGGCAACTGCGGCCACTGGTTCCGGTAATTGGCGGCGATTCTGCTGCCCTCGGTCAATCCGGCAAAAGAGGGAGCCAGATAAAGCGGATTGGCATAAAACTGGGAAAACTGCGGATCCTGAGCATTGAGTCCACAACTGAAATACATTAAAAAAAGCACGAAAACAAAATGTCGCCTGAGACTGGTCATATACAGAAATTCAAAAATATTCTGATGTCCTTTCATTAGCCCGGTCAACCGGGAACAATCAGCTATCCTGATTCTTAACACTATTAACGAGGGCAGCACAATTTAGGTTACATTTTACCTTTGAATTCCGTAAGTCGTCAATTTTACCTGAGCAAGAATTGTTTTTAACTGATAAAAATAAAAATCATATCGGGGAGGCAGCAATCCCTGTTTTTTGTTTAAGAAGAAACTTATACCGGCAAACAAATTTTGAACAATAAATGACATTGTCTGTTTTATTTTAATAATAATAGTTGAAACCCAAAATATTCTCCAAATGGATAAAAGAAATTTTTTAAAAACAAGTCTGTCCGGCATAGCCGGGTTACTGTCATATCCGCTCCTTTCCAGGGCCGGATATTCTGAACCGGTTTCCCCGCACACTAATATGAACAGTGGAGGTAAATTCGAGCTGACCAGGCTTCCATATTCGTACGATGCCCTTGAGCCCTATATTGATTCACTGACCATGGAAATTCATCATAGCAGGCATCATGCAGGCTATGTAAATAACCTGAACAATGCTCTGAAGGATGAGAATACTGAAAAGTCGCTTGAATCGATTCTCGGATCGGTATCTTCATACCCAACCTCTATACGCAATAACGGAGGCGGTCATTACAACCACGATCTTTTCTGGAAAATAATGGCGCCCCGGGGTGGTGGGAAACCAACAGGCAATCTGCTTTCGGCCATTAACCGTGACTTTGGGTCTTTTGATTCATTCAGTGAGAAATTTTCTCAGGCCG
>PWPZ01000053.1 GCA_003556985.1 Bacteroidota bacterium | reverse complement strand
GGGACTTTCGATTTCAAAAAGCCTGGTACATCTCCTGGGCGGCTCGATTTGGGTCGAATCTGAAAAAGGAACAGGCTCCTGCTTTTTATTTACCATACCCCTCAAGCCGGCATCCCATTTCCACGAAGAGGCTGATCATGTAGATGAATTTCCTGATCAATTCATCCTAAAAAAGGAAGATAGAGAGAATTCAATATAACTATTTTGCGTTTTCATCCGTATACTTGTTATTTGAATTTTTATAATTTTGGATGAATTAATTACACAACAAAGTTCAAGGCATGGCAAACTCTATGGCGAAACTCAAATTCAGGCTAAGATCCAGACTAGGTTTAATTCCGGGAACATCCAGGGTTGAAGTCAGCGACCTGGAGCTGAGAAAAGAATATGAAGAATTCCTGAACTACAAAGATTCTGATGGATACAAGAGATTCCATGAGCTGGAGGATATCGTCACATCCCAGGACTTTGCCGATCGCAAAAAAGAGATAAAGGAACAAAGATTTAAAGACACCGATGCATACCGGAAATTGATCGAGTTTAAATCGATGCAGAAGTCGCCCGAGTTCAAAGCCTATTTCCGGATAACCTCCTCAAAGGAATTCAACGATTTCATGAGACTGGATAATTCTCAGGAGATAAAGGATTTCGAGGAGCTGGAGAGATATGTCTACTCACCGGAATACAAGGAGGTTAAAAAATTAAAACTCTCCGATACTGAAGAGTGGCAAAAATATGAAGAATATAACAGCCTGAAAAAAACACCCGAAATAAAGGATTATTTTACAATAAAACATTCCAGCAATTACAAAGCCCTGAAGGAACTTGAGGGCAGCAAGAAATTAAGCCATTTTGAAGAGCTTCATGACATGATAAATTCTTCAGAGTTTATTGTCATGAAAAAGACCCTCAATACCAGAGAATTTAAAAGCACCCCTGAATATGAAAAGTACCAGGAATACCAGACACTCAAGTCCGAGCCCGATATCAAAGCCTACCTGAATCTCCAGAATGACAAAGCATTTGCTAATTTCCGGATGATGGAGAATTCAGCGGAACTGGAAAGATTCCTAACCCTTGAAAAATTCGTTAATTCGCCTGCTTTCAGGAATATAAAAAAGGAATTTGAATTAAAGAAAGCGGCAGAGCTACACAAGAAAAACGATTACAAGACACTGAAAAAATCATTCAAGATCAGATCATATTATAAAATCAAGAATTCAAAGGATCTTGAATATTTTTACCTGTTAAGGAATTCCCCTGAGCTTGAAAGATATGTTGATCTGGAAAAATATATAAATTCTGATGAATTCAAGGAGACAAAATCCAGATTTGAATCGCGCGACAGATTTAAAAAAACTCCCGAATACAAGCAGTTACAGGAATACAAGGAATTAAAAAAGTCACCCAAACTAAACTGGTTCAACAAGCTGCAGAATTCTGACAAGTTCGATGAAATTAAAAAATGGCAGCTGGTATTTGCCGATGAGTTTCCCGGAAAGGAACTGGACAGGAGCAAATGGCTGACCTCATTTTTCTGGGGCAACAAACTGATCAACCAGGGCTATTCACTGGCAACGGACAGGCATCTTTATACTGAAAGCGGCAATGCCGAGGTGGAAGGCAGTCTGCTGAAGCTCAATACCAAAAAGGAAGCGGTATCGGTCAGGCCTGGGACCCGGCTCTCGGATTTTTTCCAAAAGAGTTTGAATACACTTCTGCACTGGTGAATACCGGGGAAAGTTTCCGGCAGAAATACGGGGCCTTTGAGGCAAAAGTAAGAATGCGGGCCGCACCTTCGGTTTTTCATGCCTTCTGGATGCGATCGGAAAAAGCAGTACCCCATATTGATATTTTCCGGTTTTCCGGGAAAAATAAAAAGAAAATTGAAATTAACAACTACTGGCAGGAAAATGGCGATCCCGGCAATCTGCGCAATAACACCGACAGTATAGGAGGAATGGATTTTTCCAAAGGGTTTTTCATCTTCCGGCTCGAATGGTATCCCGACAGACTGGTATGGAAAATCAACAATACCACAATAAAGGAAGAAGACCGGGGAGTGCCCGGTGAACCCATGTACATAATGTTCAGCTCCGGAGTGGAAGGTGATGCCAACGGCTCGGGATTACCGGCAAGCTTTGATATCGACTGGGTAAGATGCTACCGGCTGGTGGAAGAATCAGAACTTGCCGCTCAGTAAACGACCGGTTCTCTTTTGTTTTACCTGTATATCATCTCTCCCACCCCAATGGGCAGGTTTAGTCCGTACCATATAAACAGCAGCACCACCCACATCAGGAACAATATCACGGCATAGGGAACAAGCAGTGACACAATGGTACCGATTCCTATCCGGTTGTTGTATTTATGTACCCATCCGAGAAGTAAAGGGAAATATACATAAAGGGGGGTAACACAATTGGTGATGGAATCGCCGATACGGTACATAAGCTGGACAAAGGCCGGACTATAGCCTATCTGGGCAAGCATGGGAATAAATATGGGTGCAAAAATGGCCCATTTTGCCGATCCGCTGCCCAGAAATATGTTAAGCACGGCAACCAGGATCATAAAAAGGGTGAACATAAGCGGACCGGTTAGACCGGTAGCCTGGAGAAATTCCGCGCCCGTTATGGCCAGAATGGTATCCAGGTTTGACCAGTTAAACAGGTTAATGAACTGGGCAACTACAAGCATCAGGACAATATAGCCGGAGAGCTCCTTCATGCCGTGCTCCATGTGCCGCAGCACATCATTGGGCTTTTTGATTGTACCCACCGTTTTGCCAAAAAAGTAACCGGGTATGGCAAAAAAGAAAAACAATATGGGAATGAGTCCCCGTAAAAACGGGGAGGGAACAATACCTCCGGTTACCTGATTACGCAGTGGTGCCCCGGCAGGAGCCACAAGCAGGATTATCAGCAGTGAATAGATCAGTAATGCAATACCTGCTTTTCTCATTCCTTTTTTCTCCAGAGAAGAAAGAGAAGGCGAACTTCCGGGGGAATCGATTTTATCTTCAGCATATTCAAACCGGCTGCAGGCGGGAATAGTGTATTTTCTGGCGATAAACGCACCTGCTATGCCCAGGAAGACGGTGGAAACAATCATAAAATACCAGTTTGCCGTGGCGCTTACCTCCTGACCGTCAACCATTTGTCCGGTAATCTCTGAACTTATCCCTGCCAGCAGTACATCTGTTCCGGCAATAAAAAAGTTGGCCGTGAACCCGGCCGTTGCCCCGGCATACCCGGCAATCAGTCCGGCAATAGGATTGAGCCCCATCTGGGCAAAGATCAGGGCGGCTATGGGTGGTACTATAACAATTCCTGCATCGGAGCCGATATTACCGCAGGCGCCTATTATGAAAATGACCGGAAGTACAATCTGCCTGGGAACAGAAAAGGCCACCGTACGCAAAGCCAGGGGAAGCAATCCGCTCCTTTCCGCCACCGACACCCCCATAAGCATGACCAGTACCAGTCCGAACGGCGCAAAATGAGCAAAATTGGTAACCATCTCCTCTATGAACCTCCTGAGCCCTTCACCGGAAATAAGATTATTGGCACGGACCGTTTCGCCGGTCCCGGGATCGACTGCGCTAACCCCGAGCCATGCAGTGATGCCGCTGAGCAGTACAATGAATATACATATCCACAGAAATATCCAGAAAGGATGGGGCAGCTTGTTTCCCATCACTTCGATCCACCGTAAAACTCCTTTTGATCCTGAGGATAACTCACCTCCGCCGTTTCCGGGAGAACCGCCTGACATGTTTTCCTTTTCAGAATTGGCTCCTTTCTTATCTTTTGGATCCTGTTTGTTTTTTCCGGTATCAGACATAGGCAAAAAGCAGCTATAGTGGAACAATGAAAAGTTATTCCGTGTCCAGCGAAGGAATGCTGATGGTAAACACGGTCCGGTGTTTTTTATCGGAAATAAAACCAACCCTGCCCTTCAGATATCTTTCCGTCAGAAGACGGATACTATATGTTCCCCAGCCTCTGCCCATCCCTTTGGTCGAAAATGCCCTCTGGAACAGCTGCAGCTGAACATCTTTGGGGATCAAAGGATAACTTTTGACGTTGATATGATACAACCCGGGTTCCCTGCCATTTTTGGCATGAATTATTACTTCTTCTTCATCCGAGCTGGCTTCGAGGGCATTTTTTATGGTATTGATCATCACTCTTCTCAACAGGGTCTCATCGGTGTTTATGGTTAAGCCCGATTTATTTACAACCACTTTACGGTTTCTAAGAACCCTGATGCTCAAAAGCGATCTTACCACGTTTTCAAGCAGGTCATCAATATCAACCTCTGTTACCATCAGGGAAAGCGAATGATTTTCAGCCTCGGAAACTACCCTGTAGGAATGGATCTCATCTGTTAACCGCAGGGAAAGATCGTTTATAATACTTTTGGTTTCCTCAACAGGCATATCGTTCATCATCTCGTTCAATCCGTTCAGAGCGGTTACCGAATTGTTGATATCGTGCAGGAAAATATTTTCAAGCATCTGCCTTCTCTTGATGTCGCTGATATCCTGCATGTAGGCAAATACATAACGTTTTCCCTCGTGTACGAATGGGGTGGTATGTACACTGAAAGTAAGGGTTTCGCCATGGCTCAGGGTAATGTTACATTCACCATTTGATTTAATACCTCCCTCACTTCTTTTAATGCTCCTGGCCAGTCCGCAGACCCGGCAAAAATCAGTGCTTCCGCAACCGTGCCTTCCCTTCGCGGCATGAATGCAGAGCAGACATTCCCCAGGCCTTCGGGCCACATCGTCATTAAAGCATTTATTGACCACCTGGCTGAATTTTTTATTCATATAGACGATCTGCCGGTTTGCATTCATTATAATGATCATATTGGGAATATCTTCGAGCAATGAACTGAAGACCGGGCTGTCCATAACGGATACTGCCTGACGTTGTATTTCTTCTTCCGGGTCGCGGTATCTGGAATCAAACATAGGAATGGCTGAAAGATTGAATTTAAGTTTCGAAATTAATAAAAAAAATCAATTCAAAGCTTTACCCTTTTTCGTGCTTTTACGCATTTTGAATAATTTAGTTACCTGCCTTTCGGCGGAAATGATCATAATAACTGCTGAAAAACCGGGAAATCATGCTCACAAGTTCATCTTTTCCGGGCACATCCTCATAAGCCTCTTCTTCTTTATAAATCCTGAAGCCCCGGGAGAGATAATTACCCAGTGCTGCTTCAGAGTCACCTGTACAAGTATGGAGCCAGATTCTCGAAGCTCCGTTATCAAAAGAGCTTTTTATTGCATGTGAAAGCAGAACGCCGCCCAATCCTTTGTCCATTTGAGAGGGAAGTAATCCGAAAAATTTTATTTCCGCATCGTTCTTATCGTCAAATACAATTTCGTAGTATCCGGCAATCCGGCCTTCAGCAAATCCCAGGAATGTTTTTGCCCGTACCCGGGAAAAATAGTCCTCCCAATCAGGCAGCGTCCAGTTTAACCTGCTGTACCACCGCCATGGAAGACCTACACCGGCAAACAGCATAAAATTGATGTACATATCATTTTCAACCTCACGGATTTCCATTATGCCAGTGAAATCTTCCTTAAAATTGGCCTCATCCGGCGAGGTTATCTCAAGCCAGGTTGTCTTAACTTTTTCCATCATGATCTTTAAGCTTTTACAACTTTTGTTGACTAAAATCAGCTGTTTCCTGCAACATATTGGGGTAGTCGGGCGTATCAGGGAATAGTCAGAATACAATAAATCTCAGATGAACAATAATACAGAGCAATCTCTCCAGGAAATAATTCACGATTTTAACAGTGATATAAAACCTCACCCCGCTTTTGCAGACGCATACTGTACCCGCGGCATGCTTAAATATTGCCTCAGGGATATTAACGGTGCCTTTAATGACTGGTCTGTCGCCATTGACCTGGGGTGTAAAAATACCGTTTTACTTATAAAGTATCTTACCCTTTTTAATACTATTCCGGAATAGCAGCCTTTCAGGTTGACACAACACTCACACATGCCTTTCGGGCAAAGCACTGCCATGCCATCACCGTGACACGGGTCTGCAAGCAACCTTAAACGTTGGGGGTCATGGACTCCATAAAATCAGTCCCCGCTACGTTTGACCGTCAGCGGTTAGTGTTAATTATGAAAATCCTGATTAGTGAAAAGAAGGAGCCCCGGTCAATCCGAAAGCGTCTTCGAAATCAGGAAACTGAACCTCCCCAAAGGCGGCATGGAAGGTGGAAGTGATCTGTATCTGTAATTCTTCCTGTTGTTGCTGCTCAAAATCCATGCTCATTCCGGAAGCAGTAACATCAAAGTCGCCCCTGATGGAGTTATGATCGGTAAGCTCAATGGTGATTGAGCCGGATTCAGTAAAATACAATTCCATCGGTTCGGCTTG